>DNGN01000183.1 GCA_003486225.1 Chloroflexota bacterium | reverse complement strand
AGCTTATCGGCCTTATCATCGGTATGAACTCGCACATCCGAAAAATCGGCCCCCAGCATCGCTTCGCTTTCCTTGCGGAAATCGGCTGGCAGCGATCCCCCGCTGCCGCGCTTTTGCTGGATCTCTTTTGAAGTCTTTTCATCGAGTTCATTCTGCTGATTTAGAGACGCGTCTGGTTTTCCGGGCTTATTCAATGCGCGCTGCACAACCTGGTTGCCCAGCTGCTTCTGGGCAGCCAGCACATCAGCGTGCTTCAGAGTTTCAGGGGATTCGCGCAGCTGGTCAGGATTGACCTGATGGACGGATTGAACTTTCGGCTTGTTCCGCTTTTCAGTCGATTGTGAGTGCTTGTTCTGATTCTGTTTCTGTGTTCCTGACATCGTGTTTCTCCATTCAACTAGAGGATAAAATCAGCTTCCTGTAATAATTTGCCCATTTTCTGTATCTCGCGTTTAGCACCATGCATCAGCATTGGCATGGTTACAACCCCACCATCCGCAGCCGCCTGGAAGGCTGCACTGACAATAATATTGCGGATGCTGCCGCCTGCCAGCTTGAAGCGCTTTGCCATCAGGTTCAGGTCCAGATCGTCAGCCTGGGGTAAATTCGCTGGCATCAACACCTTCCAGATCTGCTTGCGGTACTGCTCATCCGGGAAGGGGAAGTTAATAATAAACTGCAAGCGGCGGGTAAATGCCTCATCCAGGTTGGCCCGCAGGTTGGTTGCCAGGATGGCCACGCCATCGTAATTTTCCATGCGCTGCAGCAGGTAACCGACCTCGATATTGGCATAGCGGTCATGGGCATCTTTGACTTCAGACCGCTTGCCGAATATGGCATCTGCTTCATCAAAGAACAGGATGGCATTACTTTCAGCGGCTTCCGTGAAGATCCGTTCCAGGTTTTTCTCCGTTTCGCCCACATACTTGCTGACCACATTGGAAAGATCAATGCGGTACAGATCTATACCCAGCTGGTTGGCAATGATCTGTGCAGCCAGGGTTTTGCCGGTGCCTGGCGGGCCAGAGAACAAAACCGAAACCCCCGCACTGGCGGTGAGTTTCTCTCCCAGGCCCCAATCTTCCAGTACCTGTGAGCGCACCTGCACCATGCTGACCATTTCCTTCAGCATCGTCATCGGGGTCTCCGGCAGCACCAGGTCGTCCCAGGTATAGCGCGGTTCAATTTTATGCGCCAGTTCTGCCAGATGGTGACCGGAATGTAATCTGGCCGCTTCGAACAGATCTGCGGCCTGCAAGCTGCGGGATTCCTGGACTGCCCGGGAGAGAGCAGTGGATGCGGCAGCGATGATCTGCCCGCTGGTAAAAGCAAACTGCCCGGCCAGGATCCGCAGCTGGTCGCCGGGGATTTCGTCCAGCACACCTTCAAGCATCGTTTCCCATAACTGCTTGCGTTCGGCGGATGAAAGCCGTTCAAAAGGCAGATACATCAGCGGATGATCCCTTTTGGGAGTAGCCGGGTTGAATTTAAACGGCAGCTTGCTTGAAAGCAAAACGCAATCCTGGTTTTGGCTCAACGCTTCAGCACATTCCAGGTCCAGGTAGCCATCTTTATCAACAAAAATATCGCAGCCCTGCAGGTAGAAAAGGGCGTTCAGCATCCTGGCATCGCGCAGTGCCGGCAGCAGCTTTTTCATGGCTGATTCAGGGTCTTCATTTTCAGAGAAGACCACCTTGAGCAGGGGCCTGCCCATACCTGCAGCCAGTTGCTGGGCAGTCATTTCCTGCTGCAAAAAGTCATCGCCGTGCAGCGAAAGGAACGGCTTGACCTGGCGCAGCACTGCCATCGATGGCAGGCTGGCATCCGCCAGATCCTGCAGTGCTTCCCGGGTTTGCTCCTCTGAAAACTGAGAAACCTGGGCCCATTCGCCCAGGGCTGCCATGGGTGAATACGCTCCCAACAGCCAATCGATCACCCCGGGTGCGGCTGTAAAAGCCTGCCGCAGCCTGCTGGAGTGATTCTTGGAATCTTCCACCGGCAGGAGCAAGCGGAAATAGCACAGCGGCATCTGCGGCTCAAAATAATGCTGGAAATCCAGCCGGGACAAGCCCTCTGGCGCCAGCAGGTTGAGGATCAGGTCTACACTGGCATGGATGCGGGTCACATCGTCCTGCAGGTAGCCGTAAATTCGTTCGTAGCGCAGGTCGAGATGGGGCGCTAAACAGACCACAAAAGCCTGCCACTCAAAAGTATTCAGGCCGAAGAGGTTTTGGAGCGATTTTAAGCGCAATTCCTGCCCGTAATCGGCAGCCTCTTTCTCCAGGCGATCAATCTCCGCCAGGCACTCGGTTTCCTTTTTCTGCAGGCGGCGTTCTTCTTCTTGGGGCAAGGCAATCCCGCTGCCCCAATGGGTGCCTGCTTTTCGCTGGCTCAGTGCGGCGGCCTCCTCTTGCGAGATATACAAGCCGCGGAAGCGGTCGGATGGGTTTTGCCCGGCCAACTGCCAGCGTTTAACATCTCTTTCCAACCGGTTATCCAGCCAGGAGAGCACAGCCTGTAAATATTCTCGATCGAGGTCCAAAATGTTTGTCATATGTGTTAGTCGACTACTCTGTCAATTGGTCTGCAATTGCTTCTAAAAACAAGGCGGTCAGGCAAAAACATACTTCACCTTTCCGCACCAGCAGCACTTCAAATTGCGGGGATTTGAGCTGGCCGTTGTTTTCAAAGGATACCTGGCCCATGCACGGCACCTGCTCATTGAATTCTTTAAGCGCATCCCGGATGCTCTCGCGCATGAGGACCGTCTGGCTGATGGTGCTGATATTGAGCGAAAGTCCAGATGTCAAAATGGAGGCTTGGCGTTCTACTGCCAAGCCAACTGCTCGCTCCAGCAGATATGCCGCGGCATAGGTCTGCACCTCATTGAAAGAGTCCACCGCCAGGGGGCAGCTTTCCGCTTCCAGTTTCTGGCGGATGACATACACTCCCTGGGCATCCCTGGAATTGAGAAAATCTGTACTGGCAAAACCACCCGCCTGGCCGACCAGGATCGGCAGCGGCTGATCAGCGTATTCATCTTTGATTTGCTGGACCAGGCTCAATGCCACCCCCGGCTCGCTGCTAACCATATACACCAGGTCCACTTCGTGTAGCAGCAGGTCAGCGGCCAGCTCTTTCAGCCTGGCAGTATCCGGCCTGACAGCCGGGAATTTTTCATACACCGCGATCCCAACCGATTCGGCCATGGCCGCCTCAGCAGTCGCAACGGCAGCGCTCTCGCCGAAGGTATTGGCTTCATAGAGCACGGCGATCTTCAAATTTTCGATCAACTTGTTATCTTCCAGCATGTCGCTGGCTTTGAGGTCCGCAAGTACCGTGCCGAAGACGAATTCCGCATAGGCCGATCCCGGTGCACTCAATTGGAAGGCCCACAAGTTATTGGAAGGAAACAGACTGTCGCCATTGGCGGTCGGAACGACCATCGGGACATTGAAGAAATTGGCCACCGCGGCAGCCCGCATGCTGGCCTCATTGCTGGTGGCACCCAGGAGCGCCACTACCGGGAGTTCAGGAGTCTGCTGTCCTTCCACCTCCTCCACCATATCCCGGATCGCCACCTGGACGTCCGCCTGCCGGTTGCCTTCTCCAAAAACCACTTCAGTCAGATTTAAGCCATCCAGGGTCCGGCTGGCTTCACTCAGACCGNNTGCCAGATGCTGCCGACGGCATACCGCTGTGCCAGATCACTGGCATTGGCTTTGCATCCGCTGACCAGCATCGCCAGCACAATGAATACGCCAGCCACAACCGCGTAATGCCGCTTGCCAGTAGTTATTTGTAATTTCACGTTCATGAATTCAGGTTTCAATATCAATATTCCTTAAACTTTTTATTGCGGCACGATCACTATAATCTGAGTGCTGCTCGTACTACTGTTGCTGTCAGTCACTGAAACAGTGATGGTATGCCTGCCTTTGGTTAATGCAGTCGTTAGGGTAAAAGAGGCACCACCTGGGGATAATACACCGTCCAGATCAGAGGTCCAAACCAGCGAACTGGAGATATTGCCATCTTCCAAATCTGTTGCCGTCCCTGCAAAAGTCACCAGGCCATCTCCTGAATTGTAGGGGCTGCTAGCTGGTGAGGTAACGGTTATCACCGGAGCAGCATTCGGCATGACCACCGTCAGGGTATCAGTACTGGTATTGCCAGTTGAATCCGTTACCGTCGCTGTCACTGTGTACGTACCCGGGCCCAACACAACCGAGTTGCTATTGGCGCCGGTTCCAGTCACGCCTGCCGGAGAAGAGCTCCACACAATACTGGAAGTCAGATTTCCATCTTCCGGATCGCTGGCAGTCCCCGAAAAGACCAAAGCCATCCCAGGGTTGGGGACATCGTAGCGGCCGCCGTTATTGGGCGCTGGCGCAGTGATCGTAACTGTCGGGCTCTGGTTGACCACGGTATATGTGGAACTGTTGCCCAGAGTGGTCGAATTATTGAATTTGGCTGAATTGCGGTACTGGTATTGGAACTTGACATCCGTAAGTGGTTGTGAAAAATTCACCTGAAATTCAACCTGGTTGGTGGTGCTACTCCGCAGGTTATCACTGACCGGAATTGTATACATCTGGTTAGTACTGGAATAGGTACAATTGGTGCAGCTGATCGAGTAACCAGCATTTCCCGTTTTCGCACCATTGTCATACAGCCAGATTTCGAGATTTCCATCAGTGAAAACCGGGGTATGCGAACCCGGGTCTGTATCATTCAGAACTACCCGGACCGTATTGGGTGTATTCTGTGTGAACGTACTGGGAGTAGGGGTAAAGGCCCCTACACCGGAATTATGTTTGATGAAGGACAATGTGATTGAATTGCCAGTCAGGGGAGCAAAATTGATTGTCCCGTTGTAATTGACCGTTCCAGCGCTATTTGAACAAACGGTATTGCTGGTGAGTTTGTAGGTTGCTGTTGTACTCGTATTGCTGACGAAATCAGCAGCAGCATTGGTACACGTACCCAGTGAAAAAGTGAAATTATCTCCGTTGACCGGCACAAGGGATGTGCCGTCATTCGCAGGCGTGGCTGTCACCACCAAATTTTGGTCCTGGTAGATATAAAAGTTCATCGGACTGGCAGGGTTATAGCTCAGAGTAACAGCTTGTTTCTTGATCTTATCCACCAAAAGAGTTTTGGCTGCCTGCAGCCAGGTCTGGTTGGTGCTGTTGAACCGAACGATGATGCTTTGATCAGTAAGAAAGTCTGCTTCCCCGTCAAACTTAATCGTGCATTCGCCGGTCAGTTCATAGGTCCAATCCGTCCATACCCAAAACCAGAAAGTAGAAGTAGTTCCCTGCAGGTTGGTCACCTGCAGGCTAACCGGGCTATCACAAGTCATGTTTGATTTTTGTAGTTCTGCATCCAGCAAGCTTGAAAAACTCACACTGGCAGACTCGGGATTTAACGAAGGCTGGGCAGTTCCCCAGGTCCAGGTCGAAAAGGTGTTCAGCCTCATCCTGATCCTGTATGTTTCGTTTATGTCCAGAGCAATCCCACCCGTTGCAGGGATTGTAATGCTTTTATCCCCGGTTGTTGATGTTCGGAACAAGCTAAGGGTTAGATTGATGTTCGAGCCTGGAATGATCACCAGTGATTTGCTCAATTCCTCTCCTACCAGAAAATCGAAATATTCATTGCTCTGATCAACCCCAGAAAATGCAACTGTCAGGATGACCGAATCTGGGGAAATTGCCGTTTTACACACCAAAAAGAAATTAGCAACCGCCTTTGAAATATTCGTATCCTCAGTGATGACCACGTTGAAATCATTCGTATTCGCACCGGTTTCGGTAACATCTGTTCCCTGGAGATCACACTGCTGGCTGAGTGTAGAATTGGAATACCGCAATTGGATCAATAAATTACGGCCCAGTAGCGGCTGGTACGAAGTGAGACCACCCAATTCAATCCTGCTGTTCAAAACTTTATTCACAGTCCATTCGCCCTTTAAGTTGGCCCAATCAACATACGTGGTTCCGGAATAGTACTGCCAATCTGCCGTCACATTGGACTGCTTGCGCACCGAAACAGAGATCACCTGGCTCGAGGAAGCTGAGTAAGTGCTGTCCCCGGGTGTGGTGGCCGTAAATTCCACAATACCTGTTTTGGTAAAGTAAACCTTACAATCTGCATTCACACTTGGGATGATCAGGGTACCGCTGAGGTTAATGGAACAATTCGTGGGTTGCTGCACATCCAGAAAATCGGCTGCATTGGCAATATGCACGGACAGCGTGGGGATCAAGGTACCGCCAGCATCCACCACCTGGATGATCCCACCGCCATTTGCCGTGATCAGGAAGGGTTCACCCACCACCTTGCCTGTCAGGTTGCCTACAGTTATGAAGCTCTGCTGCAGCACGCTCAGGTTGAAGTTGTTTGAGAATGGGCTTGCCTCTACATTCCCCATGTAATAATTCTGATCTGTATTGCTAAAAGTATAGTCAAACTGGAAGGTGGATTTGGGCAGTGGGAAGCCGCTCCCAAGAGACCCGTTACATTCAAGCTTATGTACCGGGCCAGACGTGCTGTTTTTGGAAACAACCCTACATGCCCACGGGTTTCCGGGGTTCGAATCCACACTTAATTCAAAGGGTGTCCCAGCACCGCTTACCACTGGGGCAGGGAATAGCGTCGATAGCCCAACCTGGTCATCAAAGACCTTGATATCAAAAAGCAGGGTCATATCTTGTGGATCGTCGACACCCACCCGGCAACTGGTAAATGAATCCGGATCCTGGCATAGCGGCAAAGATAGATAAACCCTCATTTTGCCGACTTCAATGTTCGGCTGCACAAATTGGGTCGGGTCAATCGAATTAGTATCATTAATGAAATCCAACACCAGCGTATACAGGCCCGCTCCGCGGAAGTCTTTGATCACGATATCAGCAAAGTACTCGCCACCGCCTGCCTGCCAGGGGTATTTGGCCGGGTCAGCCGGTTTCACCGTAGCACTCCCGGCGAAGATGCAGTTCTTGATATTTTGATCACATACCCGCACACTGATATGGCTTTTGTTATCATCCAGCGGTGCCTGGAGCATAGTCTGCTGCACTTCAACTGAGATGAACAAGCCCTGGTTCATACGCAAGACCACATTTTCAATATCCGGGATCGGGTTCTTAGTATCCAAGTCATAAAATCTTGGGATCAGGTTGACCTGTGCACTCTGCACCTCAATAGTGCCACCGGTAAAGGGTTGAGAAGTGGTCTGGGCATAGATATCATCCCCCTGGTAGCTGGCGGTGATGGTTTTGGTACCAGGCGTTTTAAAGACCAGGTCGCAGGTTTTGGCGGGCAGTGCAATCGTGCAGGTCGAAACCCCATCCGTCACATAGACTGTACCGGTCGGCTGTGGATCTGGATCTTCAGGGAAATCAATCGTCACCGTCGTTTTGCCCCCGACCTGGAACAGCCCGGTTGGGTAGGCATCTGCAATTTCCAGCTTTACATTCAGCTTATTGGAGACCTTAATATCCAGCGGCATGGCCGATGAAAGATCGCCGTTCCAGGCCGTCAGGATAAACGTGGTGCTCTCGGCAACCCGGTATTTGAGGAAGCCCTGTGCGAATAAAAAGTCTCCGGCAATGCTATCGCCGCTCGAGATCTGCACCCGGGTCCACTCGCCGGATACCGACCAGGCAAACTCAAGTTCCCCTGGTGCGGTCAGCTCTGCAGGGGCCGCATTAAAGAACTCGATCTTCGGTGCCTCCGGTGGCTCGCCATCAAAGACTTTCACCGGCAGCATATACAGCTTTTCAAGCTCCCCGCTGACCGCCGTCATGACAAAATTCATCGATTCCTGCGGGAAGAAAGGCTGCACGCCCTTATTTGGCAGCGCTTCGGTAAATGGGGAGATATTGACTGTCTCCACACCAGCCACATCCCACTGCAGCATCACTTGCTCGCCCTTATCCAGCTCACGGTCCGGCTGGAAAAATTCCACCCGGTACTTGATTCCCCCATCTTGATCGAAACCGTCTGGCACCAACGAGACCAGCTTGACCGGGAAGTTGAGGTCCGGGATACCACCGGGCACGGGGTCCTGCAAATAAGCATCCGGACTCAACCCCTTCCTTGCCTGATAATTCATTGCCGCACCTTCCGGCCGCACCCAGACTGTAAAGGCATTTACCGTGATCTCTGGCGGGACCACGTTGACAAAATAGCTGCGCAGCTCACTGCCGGAAGCATTTACCGCTTCCAGGGTGATGATCGAATCATCATTCAAAATAAACTGCTGCTCACCGCTGAATTCCGCTGGCGGCAGCTCGTAGACCACCTTATCCACCGTCAAAAAGACAGTGTCCGCCTTTGTCACCGACCAGCGCACATTGACCGGCTGGCCCTTATCCACCTCATCCCGATCGATCTCAAAAACACCGATCTCTGGCGAAGGCGGGATAACAAGCACCGTTTTCGAGCGAGACCGGTCAATGCCGAATATACCGGAAAGCCAGTTTCCGGCAACCAGTTCGTAGGTGGTTGTCTTGCGGGGAGAAACTGTGAGGGTTGTCTGGCCGCGGCTGATCTCCACGTCTTCAAGGTTGGTGATATTCAAGCGGCTGACAAAGGGAGAAACCTCCCAGGTTAACTTGGTCGTATCTCCCAATTCAATAATATCTTTACCTGCCGCCACCCCAAAAGCATGGATGGTGGGCTGTAATAGCAAGAACAAGCCCAGCACCACTGTAATCACGCTCAAAACAATCGCCCACCAGCCAAACAGCGGGGCACTGGATACAGAGCCGCTGACAATCTGCGGGGAACTGATATCCCCCAGGACCTGCACAGTGGTGGTGTAATGATATCGCCTGGCTCGCATGGCAAACAGCTTTTGCTTATGCGGGGTGATTGAAATCGGCAGGTCGAGGGTATGTCCGGGAGGAAGAGTCACCGTGGCCTGGCGGGTGAGCTGCAAATCCTCGCTGATATCAAAATCAAACGCGCACCCGTTTTCCTCATCCAGCGCCATCACACTGAATTCGGCTTCGGTATTCCCGCTGTTGCTGATCGGCAGCACGCTTTTACCCGTCTTTTTTCTCCATGGGATCCGCTGCTGCCTTGGGTTCAGGTTCCCCAGCACAAAATCATAATAGGGGTGGATGGTCAAATCGATCTGTCCGACCCCAAAATGGCCTCGGTAATTGGGGGAAGAGACCACCACATCCAGCAAATAATTTCCGGCCTCGCTGGCAGGATCACGCGGCGGGGTGATACTGACCGTCACTGTTTTCTTCTGCCCTTCGTTCAGGTTCAGCATCTGGGGAGAAATCTCCACCACATCCTGGCGGATCCCTTCTACAGAAACAAAAAAGCTGGCCACAACCGGCCCGGCGTTTACTACCTCAATCTCAAAAGTGGCTGTTTGTTCAACATCAATTTCCTCAGGTGGGGTAAGCACATTCACCAATATAGCTTCCTCATCCACCTCCAGCTCATAGGTTTCTGGGTCCAGGCTGGTGGCAGGTTGGGATATCAATACTTTGATCCCGTCTTCTGAGCCATTTTTTTGAAACAGAAAGACATTGTGACCAATTTCCAGGCGTTGATTCTGGACGAATGAAAATCCCCGCCCCCGATGAACTTCCCCGTCCAGTTGGGCTTCGGCTTCAGGGGCCAGCAAGATCATGGAATAGGCCCCATTCTGGATGGTCACAGAAGCATGGAAGGGCAGAATCAGATCACCAATTAATACGATGTCATTCTCGGGATGGCTACCGATATTCACAACGGGTTGGTGGAATGTTTTTTCCTGAATAGAAGTTCCAAGTTGAGGTAATGTTTGTTCTGCCATGTTAAACCTTTGTATATTTTTAAGACCAAATCAACTTCAGGATCGAAGCCAGGCCCCAAACCGTTACACCAATTACTGCGAGGCTTAAAATGTCTGGCACCCAATACCGCCATGCAGCAACCTGTTCAAAATTTACAGTGCGCTGCATTTGCAGCGGCCCGATCTTCTGGCCGTATAGTTCACCTGGAGATTGCAGGGTTTCCAAGNNCACCTGGAGATTGCAGGGTTTCTAATGTAAGCTGAAAACTTTCTGTTGGATAGCGCCTGTGCCTTGAATCAATCTGCAATATCAAATCTGCGGCATTCCCGGGAGCAACCAAGGGGGTTTGCACTTGATAAAAGGAAATGCCCGGCGTTGATGGATACCTGGGCTTCACTGGTTCCTGCTGTACGGTCTGTTCAATTACAACCGGCTTTTTGGCTGAGGTTGCCATGCTTCCCCCAGGACTGCGCGGATCGTTGCCAGGGAGTTTGGTAATACGCCTTGATTCAGTTTTCAGGGAAGAAACTTTTCTTTGTGAAGATAAAGCAGATTGGTTGACTCTGCTGGCACCGGTCTGCAGGTCGCGCACGGCATTACTCTGCTGCCTAAAAGCCGAGCCCATACTGCCTGGCAATAAGCCTGCCAACATCCCCAAGAAAGATGCCAGGGCACCGGTTTTTGCCACCGCCCCCCTACCTTTTTCAATTGCCTGTTCAGATTGCCCTTTTACGGTATGCTGAGGACTGTGCTCCTGTAATTGCATCCCTGCAGATCTCAGATCTGCCCCATCCGGCACCTGAGTTGGGGCGCTACGTGGCACTTCAACCAACGCTTTGCCATCTGAGCTGATCTTAAATGTCACCTTGGGCTCAGGGGACTCGAGTGTTATGTAAAAGATACTGTCAACATTACCAAGATTGTGGAGTTTTATGCTCTCTTCTCTGGCATTTTTTACCTTCAACAGTTTTTGCACCCATACGACTGCCAGCACACCTAATACAATTATTCCTCCACCACTAAATATTGTCCAAAGAATTCTTGCAAGGTTGAGTGACAGATTCAATGAAATTCTCCCTTTTCCTAATCTTCGTCTTCCCAAAAATCATCAAACTGATTGCTGATCACCCTGAGCCTGGAAGATGCTGATTCCGCTTCATTTTGAGCATCTACTTCCGCCAGGTTTTCAACTCCTGGTTCAGAAATCGTCCCTTGAGGGGGATCATCAACCGGATCGTCCAAGCCATCCCTGGTCGACCCTGACGGGGAATGGATCGACTCGTCCAACCCCATATCCAGCATAGGCGTTGATACTCCCTCTTCCAGCTGGATGACATTCATTTCCTGCTGGTCCCGGCCAACCTGGTCTGTTGGAACAGCATCATTCACAAAATCAGCTTCAAAGGCCAAATCATGATCAAAAACGGGAGAGATATAAAACCCCTGCCGCAAGACAAATTCTTCCCCGGGATAACTATCTGGGCTTGTAATCTTCAGCTCAAATTCCATTGGCCCGGCTTTTGGCCGTGACTTACGATGATATAAACGAATGGCAACTTTTTCCTGTGCCCCGGAGTACATCAGCGGAATTGGATCGATATGATAGCAATCCTCCGGCAAACCGCTCAGCTCAACCTGAAACTGGCAATCATCCTTTAAACCAGAATTTCCCACAAACAGCTGAGCTTCCATTACAGAATTGGCCGGCAGAACCGTATCTGGCAGCAGCAGTGAGGCCTTGATCGATTTGGATTCTCTTCCCACATAACCGACCAGAGGAAGGTGAAAAATAATCCTGTACTCACCCAGGCTGATCTCATCTCCATCTCTGAGGTTTGTGTGCCCCAGTGGCGCAAGCACGCCTGAAGTCCGTCCGTGGACTTCAACTGGAGTACTTGAAAGATTGACCACCTTACAATAGGAAGGCTGGTCCTTGAGATAAAAAATTTGCAGGTGGACTGGCGCTATCTTTTCGGATGGCAATTGAATATCAGAAACAGGATCCGATCCGATCCGAGTGACCGCAGACTCAATTAATATTCGTTTTTGCCAACCTTGCATTTCGATGAGAGTCAGTTGCATATCGAAGAAAAGACCTTGTTTTTTTAATCTATTAACGGAAATTTGCGATAACCAACATTATACACTAAATTTCATATTTGGATAGAAAATATCCATATAGAATTTTTTTTTAGACCTTACTAATTTGTAAGTTCTTAATAACGAAACCCCTTAATCCGTGCTATAAAATTTCGGGGACAAGAACGAGTTCAAGGCCTCTACCTGCTTGGCAGTTCTGTAGCACGCTCGATCAGATACGCCTTACCAGCCAGATGGATCACTCATCGATCCCCAATGCTACGGTTACTGGCAGATTATTTCTCCGCAGTCACCAGCCATAACCTAAAAATGACTTGCTAATACAAGAGAAACAATACCCAGAGCAAACAAACGGGGTTGCCTGGTATCAGCCTGTGCGGTGGTATAATCGGCTTAACTAGATTCAAAAAGGATATGCGGGGATGTCTGGAATACAAGTTAAAAATCACACCTCTGACCCCATTCAAGCCGGAAATATCTCACTACAGCCCATTTCTCAATCCATTCACTTTATCGGCAAACACTTTGGTTTCGCCTGGAACCGGCCGGTTGCTGTGCAGGTGGATGATGGTCGGGCAGTTTATCAACTGCCAATCAGGGACCGGACGCGCCTGATCCTGGTCTACCTTTGGGGGCTCACCGCAGCTTTCAGCCTGATCGCACTCTCCTCAAAGTCCAAAAAAAGGAGTAAATCATGAGCGAGGATAAAAGCTCTGTCTTTCGTGTACCAATCCAAACCTTCGAAGACTCAAACCGCCTGACCGAGCGCCTGTTGGAAGTAACTGAACCCGGAGCGGTCTTCAGCACACCCGTCCAAGCGGGGGAATACACCCTGATCACCGCCTCAGAAGTACTGGTTAGCCTGGGCAGTGGTTACGGCTTTGGGATTGCCAGCCCACCTGAGGCAAGTGAAGAAACCCCTTCTCCAAATCAGTCGCCTGCAGGCAGTGGTGGCGGTGGTGGAGGCGGCGGCTTTGCCAGTGGACGCCCGGTAGCCGTGATCAGTGTGGGACCAGAAGGCGTGCAGGTACAGCCGGTGATGGACCGCACCAAACTGGGGATCGCCCTCATTTCAGCCATTGGCAGCATGCTGTTCGCCATCGGGCGCATGCAAAAAAACTAAGCATAGCACCCAGTCCCTGGCAACTTACTGCCCGCTGTTACGTATTGTCTATTAGAACAAGGTAATCTTATGGGAAATGAGAATAACAATCGCAAAATATCCAAAGTCCAGCAGAACCCGGGCTTGTTCAACGGCATGTCCCGCACATTCCGCCTGATCCTTCGCCTGCTGGCCGACCGCCGGGTGAACTTCTTGCTTAAGCTGCTGCCGATCAGCACCCTGGTCTATTTGTTCTCCCCGCTCGACGCAGCCATCCCATTCATTGATGATGCTGTGATCCTCGGGCTTGGCACATATGTCTTTATAGAGCTTTGCCCGCCAGAGGTTGTGGAAGAACACCAGGCCAGGTTGGCCGGGATGCAAGCGCCGCATACCAGCGATGAAGACGACCCAGAGGTGATCGACACCTCCTTTTCCGAGATCGACCAGCAATAATTCGCAGTCAATGAAAAATCGTAAAGACTTGCGCACCCCAAACGACAGCAACTTTTTCCGCGGCATTGGCGACCATCTTCGGCTTGTCTGGCTGCTGTGGACAGATGCCCGCATCAATTCATTGCTGAAGCTCCTGCCCCTGGGCTCACTGGTTTACTTGTTCTCCCCATTCGATATGGTTATCCCTGTGATTGACGATATTGGCATATTGTGGTTCTTTACCTACTTGTTCATTGAACTTTGCCCGGAAGAAATCGTTGCAGAGCATCGTCATAATATTACGCATACCATTCAACGAGATTGGAAAGAAACCCCGGCTTATGATTTCAGTGAAGACGATATCGAAGATGCAGAATACAAAGAGAAGATGGACTGAGACCAGATATTCCATTTTTGCCCCCTTGCTAACCCTCCTATTATTAGGGTTCGTCCTGAGCGGATGCAGCCTTCTTTCGCTCTCCGAACCAGCTGTGGTCAGTTCACCTCCCGCACCAATCATCGCCACAAATACCGCAGAGCCCTTCCCAACGGATAGCCCTCTACTCCCGACAGATCAACCTTCAGCACAGATTTCCCAACCGACCGAGGTGCCTGAAGAGATTGCACAGGTGCAAACCCTGCCAGACCCCACTGGCTACTCCTGGGCGGTGTTTGCCAGCGGGTTAGACCGGCCGCTTTTCCTGACGCATGCCGGCGACAGTTCGGGGCGCATTTTTGTGGTCGAAAAAACCGGGAGGATTTTGGTCTTCATAGAGGGACAGTCCCAGCCAGAGCCCTTCCTGGATATTGCGCAACTCGTCAACAGCCGGGATTCTGAGCGCGGCCTGCTGGGGCTGGCATTTCATCCAGACTATGCCGACAACGGCCTCTTCTACGTTAACTATACCGATCTAAACGGCAATACCGTCGTTGCCAGATTCCAGGTTTCTGCTGACGAAAATCGGGCAGACCCCGACAGCCAGCAGATTCTGCTGAACATTTCGCAGCCCTACGCCAATCACAATGGCGGTATGATCGCCTTTGGCCCGGACGGTTATTTATACATCGGGATGGGGGATGGCGGTTCAGGTGGAGACCCACAAGGCCTGGCCCAAAACCCGGAAACACTGCTGGGAAAGATCCTGCGGATCGACGTGAATGGCACCAGCCCATACAGCNNGGGGGGATCAATCTGGGCTGGGATTATTATGAAGGCACGCACACCTTTGAAGGTAATCCACCGGATCAAAGCAGTTTCCTCTTCCCGGTGATCGAATACCAGCACAGTGGCGGGACCTGTTCTGTCACGGCTGGCTACACCTACCGCGGCACACAACTGCCCGCCTGGCAGGGAGTCTTTCTGTACGGCGATTACTGCTCCGGCACGGTGTGGGGGGCAATTGCGGATGCGAACGAAAACTGGCAAACAGGTCAACTTTTCGACCTTCAGGTCGCTCTGGCTTCCTTCGGTGAAGATGAATCTGGAGAGATTTATCTGATCGACCTGAACGGCACGATTTATCGACTGACCCAAATCAATTAATACATGGCGCTTTCACTGGATTAGTGTCTAGTTACAGCCAGAGGGAAATCTTATGACTGCAAAAAAAACACCCCATCCAACCAATCAGAAACAAATACTGATGGGTTATTTTGTTTTGGCCTTTGCCATTACCTGGCTGCTCGATATTCCCAGGCTGTTAGCCGATAACAACCTGGCGGAAGTCCCGGAGGGGTTGATCCTGATCCAGAATCTGGCCATTTTTGGCCCGTTCCTGGCTGCGTTTATCCTGACGTATCGAGCTGGACAATGGGATGCCGTAAAAACCATGTGGAAGCGCGGCTGGACTCTGAAAGCGGATAAAAAATGGATTCTGTATATCCTGCTCCTCCATCTGGGCATCAACGCCCTGACAATCCTGGTGATGCAGCTTATCGGCCAACCTGTTCAATGGGAATATTCCCAAATCCCTTTACCGCTGGTCATTCCAATTTTCCTGGGCATTTATCTGCTGAATGCGCTGCCTGAAGAATACGGATGGCGGGGCTTCGCCCTGGAGCGGCTGCAAACCCGTTGGAACGCGCTGACAGCCAGCCTGATATTAGGGTTCATTCACGGCATATGGCACCTGCCCCTGCATTTCATGGAAGGAACCACCCAGGAAGTTATCCCCATTCACGAATTTATTCTGATCACCATGGTAGGCGCAGTTGTCTATACCTGGATCTACAACAGCACCAATGGCAACCTCTTCCTGATGATCTTCTACCACGCTCTGGGTAACGTCTTTGGTGGATTGGTTCCGTATTGGGTGAGCAGCGAGGGGCGCTGGGTTGGGTTTGGAGTACAACTGGCCCTGGCGGTAGGCATTGTATTGATTTTCGGCGCAAAGAATTTATCGAGGCCAGCGGGCGCTTTTCCCACAGATAGAAAATAAACTTCTCCAGGCAGTGAGCCCGGGGGAGGTTTTTAGATATGAAGAAGATACCAATTTATTTGGCTTTTTTGAGCTCTTTAAGAACCCGGTCCGCGGCCAGCTTGCCGGTTAAGATCGAGATGGGCAGGCCAGACGGGCTGTAGGTCCATTGACCAGCCTGGACAATACCTGGCACCGGGGTGAGGGTAGAACTGAGGATCTTGGTCAAACTGCTGGTGGCTGGCATGGGATGGTTGGTGAAAGACCACCCGGTGATCGCCCCATGTGTGTTCCCCGCGATCTTGGCCATGGTTAGCGGGGTGGATGAAAACTGGTGCAGTACCGCCTGCTTGATCCCGGGATAGACCGAGGAGTCCAGGGTGTTCAGCATACACATCTCGCAGAAAGCTTTGAAATCCTGATACCACCCCATATCCTCAATATGCTTGGTGAGAGCATAATCAAACAGCACGCTCACAATCAGGCCAGTTTTCCCTGGGGGGGCTAAAGTACTGTCCCGCATAACCGGGCAGGAAATCTCATAGGTTGTCAGGGCAAAGAAACGTTCCAGCCATCGTTCGATCGTTTGCCGGTCTTTATTCACTGGAAATGGCCCAATAGCAGATTGGCCCTGCCTGCTGGGCGTGTAGAAGAAATGTTCGCTGGCACGTCTGGAAAAATAGCTCTTATCCAGATCAAGCCCCAGGAAAAGTGTCAGCACTGAATCATTGCCGACCTTATCCTCAAGAAAAACCCGCTGGTCCTGGATGGCCTTTTTTACCCGGACATCTTGCATTTTATCCACATCGATAAGGCGGTAAAGAGTTTTATTATCTGCAGCCCACACCAATCTGCGGTACTCAAGCGTCCGCCCTTTGGCATCAAAAACCAGTTGTTTCTCTGGATCCACAGCAGTAATCTCTGAATTTGTTCTAATGGTTCCTTTGTGCTGATGGATAAAGTTCACCAATTCTTTGATCAAGGTCCCTGTACCGCCCAGGGGGTAATGATAATCCAGATACAGCTTCAAATAGCTGAGGGCAAAAAATGCCGGGGTTTCCTGGAAGAAATGTTGGGCAATGATATCCAGCAGGCTCTGGTTCTGGGTGAACTGCCTTAGAAAATCCACCACCGGCTCATTCAGGGCATTAATTTTCCGGACTGTGAGCGCATACTTGACTACCCAGGGCACTATGGCTTTCAGCATATACTCGCGGTCCTGCTTCATATCTAAGAAAACCGGGTTGTCAATCCCGTATTGGATTTCCATATAATGCATGATCTTTTGGATTTGGGCGAAAATCTCGACGATCTCTTCCCGGCTTTCCGGGTAGAAATTGTTAAGCAGTTCCTGGTAGCTGGGAATATCCTCTTTGGTATCAAGCCGGATTACTTGATCTTCGATCCCAACAGAAATGTGGTTCTTGACAAACTCAACATTCAAACCAAGCTGTTTGACCATTGGGAACAGGATCCCGGAGTTTTCCATTGCGCGTATCCCGCCATCATAGACAAACCCCTGGCGCTCAAAAGTGTTTACCAACCCCCCGCAGGCGTCTTCTTTTTCACAGAGAACAGTAGAGATTCCAGCTTTTGTAAGGAATGCTGCTGCGGTCAAGCCCGCGATCCCACCCCCGCTGACAACCACATCATAGCTCATCGAGCCTCCTCAGGACAATGCTTTTGGAAGAAAAAGCCTCCCAACAGGAAATCCTGCCATCTATTTTTCTGATTCGAACACCAACGGTTTTACTGAAGCTTGTTGGGTATCTGATCCTGCCAGGCCAATCATTTGCTCACTAATCTCCCACACCCGCTTGCCTAGTGCGCGGTCCAGCGCATGTGAAGCTGGGATTTCATCAATGGTCAGGTTGAAATATCTCCCGCTCACAGAAGCCATTTCAGGGGCAGCAACCAGATAATAGATAGCCTCCCCCGAAATCAGCGGGCCTTTCAAAAACCACCAGAGAAAATAGCGTTTATGAAGGCGGTAGATCAGGCCGTTATTCATGCCGATATTCGACTTGACGGCTCCGGGGTGCATGGCATTGATGGTGACCCCGCTTCCTTGCAATTGGTCTGCAAACTCCCAGACAGTGAGCAGTTGGGCGGTCTTTGAAGAACCGTAGCCCTGCAAGCCTCTATAATGCCGACGCGCCCAATTGAGGTCATCAAGATCCAAACCGCCAAAGCGGTGGCCCTGTGAATTGACTTGTAGGATGCGAGCAGGAGCGCTTTGCTTGATCCGGTCGAGGAGCAGCCGGGTAAACAGGAATGAGGCCAGGTGATTGACATAGAACACCATCTCAATCCCTTCTTTGGTCAACTGGCGGTGGGTGTTATGCAAGCCGGCATTATTAATCAGGACATCAATCCGCGGGTACTTCTCCAGGATCGCAGCTGCAGCTTGACGCACAGCCTTAAAGCTTGAAAAATCTGCCAGGATGACATCCACCTGAGCCCCATACTCCTTCATCAGCTCCCGCTGGACCCTGGCTGCTTTGTCACGATTGCGGCAGACCATCACAATTTGCGCTCCGCCCTTTGCCAGGCGCTTCACTGCCTGGTAGCCCACTCCTGAAGTGGCCCCGGTAACAATACAAAGCTTTCCATCCATGCGGACATCGGTGGTTTTTTGCTGCTTTAGTGCGTTGGAAATGAACTGCAGCTGAACTGGTAATTTCATAATATCTGCCTCATTAACCGAAATACCGGTGCATGAACTTGCGGTACAGGCGTCGGAACCCTGGAATCCCGTTGAAAATGTCTCCCCAAATATCAAAATAATCGCGCTGGCGGATTATGCGATGGTCATCAGCAAGTGTAAGCTTCGAGCAACCATAGATGGGCGCGCTGGGGAGTTTTCGGAAGATCATCTGCATCTTCCATTCAAAGAAGATCTCGTTCGATTCTTTCACCACGGAAAGGATATCCATATTAAGCTGCTCACAGCGGTCGGTCAGCCGGTTGCACATGGCTTTGAAATCTTCAAGGCCTTCAACTCTTTGAATGCTGTCCTGGAATACGATCTCTTCGTGATAGTAGGGGAAGATATGCGACCAGTCTGGTTTGCCTTCACTGTTGTAAGTTTTAGACCATAGCTGGCGGAAAAGTTCGACCGTGAGCGGTTCCAGAGCGGGTTGATTATTTTGTTCCGTTAAGTTATCCATACCAATAATTGTGCGAAAAGTTTCCTTTGGAATAAATTTTAATATCCATATAGTGTATTTATAACACGTTCTGGCTATCATTGGCGCGAAAAACTGAAAATCCCAATTGCTGGTCTGGCCCAACAGCACCCAGCAGGCACAAAAAAATGTTCCCTTGAAGGCCGAACAGATCTCGTAAACAGCCAAACAATCCAGAAACCCAAGCAGCTATCTCGGTTTTAACCCGGAACATTTGGAATCCCATAACACTAGGAATATACTCTTAGTAAGCGAGTCAATCACCGACAGGAGGAAACTATGTCTACGGAGGCATTGCTTACCCAGGAAGAGAAAGAGCTTCAGGTTGAAGTGCGGGAATTTGTCACATCCATCCCGCGCCAGCTGCTGCTGGATATGGATGCGGAGCGGGTCTCTTACCCACGCGAATTCCTCGAGCAAGCCGGNNCTGGTATCGATCGTGGGCGAAGCCATTCACACCTTTGGTACGCCCGAGCAGAAAGAAAAATACCTGAGCCCGATGGTGCGCGGCCAATTGGGGGTAGCCGAAGGCCTGACCGAACCCAGGGGCGGCTCGGATTTCTTTGGCGCCACCACCAGCGCCCGCAGAGAAGGCAATCTATTCTACCTGAGCGGGCAGAAGCGCTTTATCGTCGGGGCAGAAGGAGCAGATCTATTCATGATCTACGCCAAAGTTGAAGGCATTGAGAACCCCAAACAGGCCATGACGGCGTTCCTGGTGGAGCGTGGGGAGGGAGTCCATGTCCACCACATTTACGGCCTGATGGGCACCCGCGGCGGCGGCACCGGTCGCCTGGTGTTCCGCGAGGCACGGGTGCCGGTGGCCAACCGCATCGGCGAGGACGGCGACGGCGCCACCATCTTCAACCGCATGATGATCCCGGAGCGGATGACCAGCGCCGGCGGCGCCATCGGCAGCGCGCGCGCCGCGCTCGAGGTCGCAGCGCGCTACTCGACCCGACGCAAGGCGTTCGGCAAGACGATCAACCGGTTCCAGGGCGTGAGCTTCCGGGTCGCCGACTCGATCGCCTCGCTCGACGCGGCGCGGGCCCTGGTCTACGCCGCCGCCCGCACCGTCGACGCCGGCCTCGACGCCCGGCGACTGGTCAGCGAGGCCAAGAAGGTGGCGACCGAGAGCGGCTGGGAGGTCATCAACCACGCCATGCAGATCATGGGCGGCATC
>DNGN01000053.1 GCA_003486225.1 Chloroflexota bacterium | reverse complement strand
ACAGCATGGCGCGTACCAGCCAGCCAGATATTGAGATCAAGGGAGATGATCCTTTTACGGAACATTACTCTGTGATTGGGCCAGAGGTGCGCACGGACGCCTTTGGAAAGCCGATCGGTTATCACAAACAGAAATTCATCCACAAGCTGGAGCAATTTGATGCCACCCTGATCGCGGGGCAGGCGAAAAGCCATTGTGTTGCCTCAACGATTTCAGACCTGTTGATCGATATTTCAAAAACCGACCCGGCCTTGGCGGAGAGGGTGTACCTGCTAGAAGACTGCACTTCACCAGTAGTGGTGCCTGGTATGGATTATACCGGGCAGGCCGATGCGGCTTTTGCTCGTTTTGCTGAGGCAGGCATGAAGATTATCCGCACTACGGATGCGGTAGAGAGTTGGTATCGAGGGTAGGGCAGATCTGGTTGGCTTCTGACCTGATTCAAATGCTATAGATCAATGCTGGAAGGCCAAGTGCCACCTAGGAGATATAGGGCATAATCCTGTTCTATGGTCTCAACGCCAAGTTGGTTGAGCATCAATAAAAGCTGTGCGCGGTGGTCAATGCCGTGCCCTATGATGTGCAGGTACAACTGCCAAACCTGAAAGGGAAATGCCGGAGTGAAGATGGACGCCAGTGTTTCGTCCTCCACTTGGTCCAGAATTACTTTCATGAGGGAGATTGTTTGATCCCAATATAGCCGCACTCTTTCTCGATCTGGAAAACTGGTCGGATCGGATGTTCCGGTCCAAGGTTCACCCTGCAGGATTCTAAACCAGCTGTTGTCAATATCGATCATGTGGACGAGCTGGTTGCGCACCGAACCGACCGAATAGGGCAGGTTCTGGGTAAATTGTTCATCGCTCAGCTGGCTGACAGTATCTTCCCAAATTTTTTGATTGATGTCGAAATGATACCGGAAAAGCTCACGCAGGTGGTCAGCTTTCATCGGTTAACCTTTCAGGACATGGTTGACAATCTCCGCGTAATCCTGGGTGACGGTTTTCTGCGGGTCTGCTCCCAGCAGGGTGATCAGTTCAGCGATCAGGGCGGCTTTTTCCTGGGCATCGGTACGGCTCCAGGTGCGGGATTTGACCTCCAGATAAAATCCTAACTCGGGTTTTTGAACCTCGTCGATGTTGACGTAAAATTCTTCTTCCTTATAACGCACCAGCCAGCGCAGGCGGTCTTTTTGAATGAAGAGCTCGCTGTCGGGGGTGAAGTATTCGCGCAGGAAGCGCAAGCTCTGGTTGGAAGGAGCCAGGAATCGGCTGCGTGAAAGCAGGACTCGGCTGGGGAATTCCTCCTCGCGGGCAGGGCCGACATGCGTCAGGCGTGCCCGAACATACTCAACTTCGCCCTTCTGGTTGATGAATTCGTCTTCACGGTGGCGGACAGATCCCTGAGTGGGATCGGTGAAGTTGAAGTAGGTGTCATATTCATGGTAGTGGCGGGTGTAAACGATCTCTACTTCCGGCTTTTCCAGGGCCTTGATGATGGGGGAGGGGTCTGAGATTTGAACCTTGGCCTGCACCTCGTAGCTTTCTCCTTCTGTGGCGCCGCCAATCGCAATCAGCTTGGAAATTACGGACTGCTCGCGTGCGATCAGGAAGGTGTCAATTTTTTGGGCATAGGTGCTTGCCTCTGCCAGCAGGGCTGGCAGGTTGATGGTGAGCAGCTGCTTGTTTTGCATCAGCCAGCGTCCATTGACCATCACATCCGTCACGTCGGTTGATTTTCCGGCATAAACCAATTGGGCATAGATCCCGTTCGGGTCGCGCCGGAAGCGCGGGCTGTTATGCAGGGTGTTAATCTCCACCAGGATCAGGTCGGCGCGTTTGCCGGCTTCCAAGGAGCCCGTCAGGTGGCCGATGTGCATGGCATCAGCACCCATACGGGTGGCCATCAGCAATGCCTGCTGGGCTGGAAGGGCTGTCGGATCGTTCTCGCGGGTTTTCGCCATAAAGGAGGCCAGGCGGATTTCTTCGAACATATCCAGGTCATTATTTGAGGAAGGTCCATCTGTGCCAATGCCGACATTAAGGCCTTCTTCCAGCATCTTGGTGACGGGTGCCATGCCCGAAGCCAGCTTCATGTTAGATGAGGGGTTATGGGCTATTCCAGCGTTGTTGTGTTTGAGGCTGATGATCTCGCCAAAATCGAGATGCACACAATGGGCAGCCAGTAACTTGGCATCGAAAAGATTATTCTTTTTGATGTAAGGCACGACCGGCATATCTTCCTGCTGGCGCATACTCTCCACTTCGAAGGCCGTTTCAGCGATATGGGTGTGGAGCGGTACATCAAATTCAGCTGCCAGTGCGGCGCAGGCCCGCAGGATGTCTGGCGTGCAGGTGTAGGGGGCGTGTGGAGAGACGGCTGGAACGATCAGGTCGTGGTCTTTCCAGCCGACGATGAATTCACGAGCTGCCTCAAGCGAATCTTCGTAGGAGAGGGCATCGGGTGTCGGGAATTTGAGCACGGTTTGCCCTAGGACCCCACGCAAACCCGCTTCCACCGTGGCCTTGGCCACATCTTCTTCGAAATAGTACATGTCAGCAAAAGAGGTGATCCCGGTACGGATGAACTCGGCGCAGCCGATCAGGGTGCCCAGGCGGACGAAATCGGGCGAGACGAACTGGCGTTCGACCGGCATCATATAGCCGAGCAGCCAGACATCCAGCCGCAGGTCATCGGCCAGCCCGCGCAATAAGGTCATCGGTACATGAGTGTGGGCATTAACCAGCCCAGGCATCAGCACTTTCCCCTGGCAATCGATGATCTTATCTGCGGTATAGTCCTTCTTGATATCGGCGTCCAGCCCGACTGCCAGGATTGACTTGCCCTGGATGGCGACGGCTCCTGGTTCGTATTGGTGCATTTCGTCATCCATGGTGAGCACGATGGCATTGGTTAATAAAATGTCAGCAGATTTTGACATTGGGGGTCCTTTCAAATTAATCGGTAATAATTATTGAATAATGATACGAGATACTGAAGGGGATTGCAAGGAGGATGTACGGGAAAGTTTCAAAAAAAATATGACTAATTGATAGAAATAAATCCCTATTGTAACTCGAATAAAGAAGTGCTATATTGGATAAAATCTAATCTTGCAGGGATTTGAATATGTGCAAAAAAGCACATTTTCGATTCAAGGAGCAAACATGAAAGGTTCTCGCTTGGTCCTGTTTGGCATTATTGCCATTGTGGCTGCAGTTGCTTCTGGAACGGCATGGGCAATGACATCCATCCCTCCAATTGAGGAGCAAATCCCAGGCTCGCCGGTGTCAGTACAGATTGTCTACCCGCTGAACGGCGAGTTTTTTGATTCCCAATCTACTATCCCGATTCAAGTGTACGCCACCAGCCAGAACAATGTAATATCAGTGGAAATTTGGGATAACGGCCAGCTTTTGGATACCCAGGCAGTCTCCCAGCAGTTTCCGCTGGCAATAAAAACCAGCTATCCATGGAATTTTCCAGCGACTGGAGTGCACGTGCTGATGGCGCGGGCCAAAGATG
>DNGN01000272.1 GCA_003486225.1 Chloroflexota bacterium | reverse complement strand
GACCGATCTGGAATACCTGGTGGACCTGGGACCCACGGCTGGTAACAGCCACGATCATGGAATTGGTCTATATCGCCTATATCATGCTGCGGCAGGGGATTGAAGAACCGGAGCGCAGGGCTCGTTTCGGAGCCATCTATGCCATCATTGGTTTTGTCAGTGTACCGCTCTCGTTCCTGTCGATCCGCATCTGGCGCACGATCCACCCGGTGGTGATCGGCAGCGGTGATCCCGGCGCTGAGGGCACCTTTGATATGACCGGTGATATGCAGATCGCTTTCTTTTTCAGCTTGTTTACCTTCACCGTGTTTGCCGTGACATTGATCTGGCACCGCATCCGGTTGGGGCGCTTGCAGGATTCTCTGGAACGCGTCAAGATGGACCTGATGAGCTAACGGATAGGAGAGATAAAATGGCAGAAACCACAAATTACATGATCCTCGGCTTTGCCGTGATTTTTGGGACGATCCTGGTATATGTGCTGAGTTTGGCCAGCCGGCTCAAGCGCGTCAAGAGTGACCTGGCAATGCTCAAGGACATGGACAAAACTGAAGGAAATTAGTAAAACTTTACGATACAGGGGGCGCAGCACGGAGTGGGGAGACCGTGCTGTGTTTTTTTAAATCCCAGGGTCGTGCAGGTGCGGGGTGGCGCAGAAAGGATCAACTTTTCCCAACCATCTGATTAACTTCGGCTAATTCTTCTGCGGATAAATCCCATTTAATACCCTGGGCATTGGCCTGCACATGTGCCACTTTGGTTGCTCCAGAGATCACCGAACTGACGGTTGGGTTCGCCAGCAGCCAGGCATGGGCCAATTCTGTCATGCTGTGCCCGCGAGCCTGGCAGAAAGCGGTTAGCTGCTCGAGTACGTCGAAGGTTGGGTCGCTGAGATAGCCCTGGACGTATGCGCTGGTTTCGCCGCGAGAACCTGCAGGAACCGCGTGACCGCGCTGGTATTTGCCGGTCAGAATCCCGCCCGCCAAGGGGAAATAAGGCAGGATTCCGATACCCAGGTATTGGCAAGCAGGCAGGACCTCTTTTTCGGTTTCCCGGACAAGCAGGTGATAATGGGGTTGTTCGCTAATAAATTTGTTCCAACCCTGCTGCTCGCTGATCTTTTGGCTGAGTGCGATCTGCCAGGCGGCGAACCCTGAACTGCCGATGTAGCGCACTTTGCCTTGCGTAACCAGGTCGTCGAGGGCGCGCAGCGTTTCTTCGATGGGCACACTGGGGTCCCAGCGGTGCACCTGGTAGAGGTCAATATAATCCGTATCCAGCCGCCGTAAGCTGTCCTCTACGGCCTGCATCACATGTTTACGGGATGTGCCGCGGTCATTGGGGCCATCGCCGGTCTTTTGATAGAATTTGGTGGCGATTACAAAATCGTACCGGCGGAAGCTTTTGAGGGCTTTTCCGATGGTTTCTTCCGAACGGCCTGCCTGGTACATATTGGCGGTATCCAAAAAATTAATCCCCAGATCAAATGCAGCCGCAATAATCTCCGCCACACCATCTGAATCGACTTTGCCGCCAAACTGGTTCGTGCCAAGACCAACGGCCGAGACTTTCAGGCCGGAAGTTCCTAAATTTCGATATTGCATTTTTGCCTCCACTGGTATTAACCGTAGCTATTTTGGTTCTACCGGGATTATAGTAACCCAAACTGCATCATTTAGGAAAGGGTTCGCTCCGCTGGCCAGTTGGTGTTCGGGGATTCAGCAGGTCGGCTACGGGCATTTACCCGGAATAAATTCAAATCATTTGCGGTTTTGCTCCATTCAGAATAGAATTGGATTATGACAGAAGCCGACCCATTCTCAGAATCTGGTATCCATTCAGACACTGATCATATTTCACCCTATTGGAGCACGAACGCCAAGCTTGTGGTGGGAATCTCGATGGTGGCATTGGCTGCAGTTCTGCTGACCCAGATTCGCCCCATCCTGACGCCTTTGATCATGGCGCTGATTTTATCCTATCTGCTGTACCCGATGATTGTTGGGCTGGAAAAAAGTACCTTCTTATCCTGGCGCGGTTCGGTCAATGTGATCTTTGTGATCCTGCTGGTGCTTTTGCTTTCTTCTCTGACGGTGTCGATTGTAGCGATTGTCAACCAGTTTCAAAACCTGATCGTGCTGGTCGACACTTTCCTGAATGATCTGCCTACCCTGATCGAAGACTTCCTGAGAAGTGATGCGGTGATCCAAATCCCAATTATCAATTACGATTTGGATATCTCAGAGTATATCCGCACCCTGAATATTGACCTCTTGGCGGTCAGCGAACAGGTACTCTCGGCAGTGCAGCCAATCCTCAGCCAGGCAGGCAGTATTCTGACCCGGTTTGCCACCTCAGCTCTGAATACGTTTGGGTGGGGTGGTTTTATCCTGGTTGTGGCGTACCTATCGCTGGGGGAAGTGAAACAAGGGCGCAAATTTTTGAAAAAGGAGCTTGAAGGGCTGAGCTACGACATCGGCCGGATGACCAGGGAACTGGGCTATATCTGGAATGCCTTCCTGCGCGGCCAGGTGCTGGTCTTTTTTATGTCAGCGACCACGATGTTCATCCTGCTGAGCATCCTTGGGGTGCGATATGCGCTTGGGCTGGCGATCGTGGCGGGCATCGGGCGCTTTGTGCCGTATATCGGCCAGGGGCTGTCTGCGATCGTGAATGCCCTGGTGGCCTTTTTCTTGGCAGAGGGTAATTACCTAGGGCTGGAGGCCTTGCCCTACATGTTTTTGGTGGTCATCATCGCCCTGGTGCATGATCAAATTTATGATTCCCTGGTAATCCCGCGTTTGATCGGGATGGTTCTAGGGGTGCACCCGGCGCTGGTGTTGATCGTGGCGATTATCATTGCCAGATGGATTGGCGTGCTCGGGTTGCTGGTTGCGGCTCCTGTGCTGGCCAGTTTTCAACTGCTGACAAGCTACCTGATCCGAAAACTGCTCGACCAGGACCCCTGGCCGGATGCTGAAATTCAACCACCGACGTTAAACCAGCAGGTGAGACAACTTTCTACCTCTTTCAGGAGTTGGGCAGCAGGCTTCTTTTCCAAGATCACTGCTGGTATCAAAAATTTGCTTACTAAACTAAATAAAAGGAAACAATAAAATGAGTGATGATCCCGAGATCAAAACAACCACCTTGGCTGAAACGGAAAATATGGGGGCCTGGATGGCTGAAGAACCAGATGGTGAAACCGTCTACAACCTGCAGTTGAACAACCTTACCGTGCACTTCTTTCAAGAGGAGTGGGATGAGTTCATTGCGCTGATCAAAGACCTTAAGTAACTGCTGACAGACTCTCCGAATGAAGACCGCACCAAGGCTTGTTTGGCGCGGTCTTGTTTATGGTTTGCAGGGGGCCAAACGTTATCCGTCATGGTATTATCACGGACTTAGTATATTACTGTTCTTGCAAATACAAATTCAGCATGTTAAACTTTATACATGGCTGTTCCGATCTTGGTGGTTACCCCCAATGCTGGGTTTGGAGAATTGATTTGCCAGATTTTAAATGAGACTGGTGATTATATTCTCATGCTGGCGACCAATCGAAAAGATGCGCTAAAAACGGCAAAAGTAGAAAAACCTGCACTGATGGTGCTGGAAACCGAATTGAATGGAACCCCAGTCAGTGAACTGGTGAATGCGGTGAAAAAAAGTCTGCCGGACCTGCTGATGGTGTTCATTGTACCGGAATTGATCTCCGATCGGGATTCAATTGATCAGATGCAGCCCAATGGCGTGCTGCATAAACCCGTCTATTTACCAGACCTGATGAATATGGTGGAAGAAGTCATCCGAAACAGTGAATTGAAANNCCCGGCTGTCGCTCGAATCCTCTGCCCAAGCCTCGCTGATCACCAAATCGGACCAGATTTATGCCTACGCCGGGGAACTCCCCCGTCTTGCAGCAGAAGAATTGGCCCGTACGGTGTCCTCCGCTTTCGAAAATGGGGGCGGCAGCGACCTGGCGCGCTTTATCCGTCTGGAAGAGACCGGCGGAGAATATATGTTGTATGCCATGGGCTTGGGTGGAGAATTTGTGCTGGCCACGGTTTTCGATGCAGAAATGCCGTTCAGCAAAATCCGGGCACAGGCCAGTCAGCTGGCAACCGCGCTGGCCTCTGCGCCATCCAAGGAGACAGCACAAGAGGATTCTGTTCCTGAACCAGTAGATTACTTTGATCTGGAAGAGGATGATCTGATGGACATTAGCCCAATTTTGGATGATGTCCCACCCCCTGTGCCTGAAAATTGGCAGCCCGGGCCGCTGGCGCGAAGAAAGCCAGACAGTGTGCTGGAAGAACTGCTTGAAGATGCGCAAAGAGATGAATTTTCCAACGAGACATTATCGATGTCTCGCACCGCTATCGACTCTGAATTGGAAGACCAGGTTGACGCCAATGGTGGTGACGGTTGGATAAAGGAAGCGGATGTGGACAATGCCGGCCAGCCAGCCTTGCCTGTGGAGGGTTCTCAATCTGAGCAGCTCGCGCAAGGTCAGCAAGTCGTCGCCTCTTCTTCAGAACACGAAGCTGAAACGGTTGCCAGCCGTTCGAAACCGGTCCAGGAGAGACTGGATGAGACGGTCGTCTCGCGCAGCACAAAGGGACTGGAACAGCAGCTGGAAGATCCAACTACCGGAGAAATGGAAGTTGAGCCTGTTTCGCCCTCCATGTATAACCTGACCTATGCCTGTGTGCTGATCCCGCGCTTTCCATACCACCACCTGACTGGTGAGCTAGCCCAGCGCCTTTCTGATTGGATTACCCATTTGTGCGTTGCTTTTGGCTGGCGGCTGGAAAATCTATCCGTGCGGCCTGAGTATGTGCAATGGCTGGTCAATGTTCCCCCCAATACCTCTCCCGGGTATCTGATGCGCACCATCCGCCAGCATACCTCACGCCGGATGTTTATCGAATTTCCGGACACGGAGCGCGATAATCCCTCAGGGGATTTCTGGGCACCGGGGTATCTGATTTTAGGCAATCCCCAACCGCCGCCGCCCAATCTGGTGCAAGAGTTTATTACCAATACGCGCTACCGCCAGGGCCTGGAAGAGCAGAAACAGTCCTGACGTAAATTCATTTTTCTTACTATAATATATCTATGCCTGAAACAATCTTTTTATTAGATGGCTATGCTTTAGCCTATCGGACTTATTTTGCGCTTACCGGGACCTCTTCTTCACGCTGGGTTACCAGCCAGGGGGAGCCGACGGCGGGCGTGTTTGGTTTTGTCAGTGTGCTGCTGCGATTACTGGAACAGGAGCGCCCAGATTATCTGGCCGTGGCATTTGATGTGGGCAAAACCTTCCGTGATGATCTGTATCCGGACTACAAAGCCACCAGAGAAAAAATGCCAGATGATCTGCGGGTGCAGATCAACCGCATCCGCCAGTTGGTGGACACCTTCAACATCCCGAAGCTGGAAATGGAAGGGTATGAGGCCGATGATGTGCTGGGGAGCGCGGCCCGCGCCGCCAAGGAAGCCGGGTTAGCGGTTAAAATTATCACCGGTGACCGCGATTTATTACAGCTGGTNNAAACCCTGGGTGTGCGCCCAGACCAGGTGGTGGATTATAAAGCCTTATGTGGAGACCCGTCCGATAACATCCCGGGGGTTCATGGTATCGGCAAGAAAACCGCCGAGACCTTGCTGGCAAAATATGACACCCTGGACAATATTTTCGGCCACCTGGCAGAACTGCCCGCCGGTCAGCGCAGCAAATTGGAAGAAGGGCGGGAGAACGCATATCTGAGCCAGAAGCTGGCCAAAATCGTCACCGACCTGGATGTGCCGATAGACCTGGAAAAAGCCAGCGTGACCAATTTTGAACCAGGACCAGTGGCCGAGCTTTTCCGTGAGCTGGAATTCCGTTCCTTGATGAGCCGTTTACAAACCGTGATGGAAACCTTGGGCATGATTGAACCTGTGGCACCGGCTGTGGTGGCTGGCCAGCAGATGGCGATGTTCCCGATGGCGAGCAGCGGTTTGCCCGTTTCAGATTTGGAAACGGTGATCGTGGACCAGCCAGATGCTCTGCAGGATCTGGTGGCTGAACTTTCATCTGCAAAGATGATTGCTTTTGATACCGAAACCACCAGCACCGATCAGATGCAGGCCAGGCTGGTGGGTATTTCCCTTTCCATTCAGCCGGGAAAGGGCTACTATATCCCGGTTGGGCATACGCAAGGTGCCCAGCTGCCCCTGGACCAGGTGATGGCTGCACTGCGTCTTCCACTGACGGATAAGAAAATCCCCAAAGCCGGGCACAACCTGAAATATGATTACGTGATTATGGCACGCCATGGGCTTGAAGTAACTCCTCTGAGCTTTGATACGATGATCGCTGAATGGCTGCGAGACCCCGGCTCAAGGAACCTGGGACTAAAGAACCTGTCTTGGGTTCGTCTGGGTGTCCAGATGGTGGAGATTCAGGACCTGATCGGGAAGGGTAAGAGCCAGATCACGATGGCGGAGGTTCCCATTGAACAGGCAGCAGCATATGCGGCAGCAGATGCAGAGGCTGTGCTTCGCCTGGTGCCTGAACTCCGGCAAGACCTTAAAAATGTCTCCGGGACCCAGCTGTTTGAGCAGATGGAAATGCCTTTGGTGACTGTGCTGGCAGGCATGGAGATGGATGGCGTTGGGCTGGATGTCGAATTTTTGGGGCAGATGTCGAAAGAGCTGGAAGTACGCATGAACGAGCTGGAGCGGGAGGTTTACCAACAGGTTGGCATGACCTTTAATCTTAACTCCACCCAGCAGCTCTCAGAAGCTCTTTTTGATAAATTACGCCTGACACCTCCCGAAGGCACCCGAAAAACTGCCAGCGGTCACTATTCTACGGCGGCAGGGGTGCTGGAAGAACTGCGCTCTCACAGCCCCGTGGTGGATATGGTTTTGGAGCACCGCGAATTCGCGAAATTAAAGTCCACCTACCTGGATGCGCTGCCGGTTCAGGTCAACCCGGTCACTGGCCGGGTGCATACCTCGTACCAGCAGACGGGTTCGGTGACCGGCAGGCTGGCTTCCTCCGACCCGAATTTGCAAAATATCCCCATCCGCACCGAGGTTGGCCGCAAGGTGCGGCGGGCATTTGTGGCCGCTCACGACCACCTGCTGCTGGGTGTGGATTACTCCCAGGTTGAACTGAGGATCGTGGCACATATGGCGGATGACCAGGCCATGCTGGATGCCTTCCATGCGGATCAGGACATTCACGCCACCACAGCCGCAGCGGTGTACGATGTCCCGCTGGCAGCTGTCGATGCAGCCCAGCGCCGTCATGCCAAGGCGATCAATTTCGGCCTGATCTACGGGATGAGCGCATTTGGCCTGACCCGCACCACCGACCTGACCCTGGCGGAGGCTGAAAATTTTGTCAGCGCTTATTTCCGGCGTTTTCCTGGGGTAAAGAAGTTTTTGGAGCAGTTGAGACGCCAGGCCCAGGAACTGGAGTATGTAGAAACTTTATTAGGCCGCAGGCGATATTTCCCCGGGTTGGGCACTCAGAGCAACCAGCTGGTGCGCAACCGCCAGCTGCGAGAAGCGATCAATGCTCCCATCCAAGGGACGGCCGCCGATATTATGAAAGTGGCCATGCTGGATGTGGCCGAGGCATTACGCACCTCTGGCCTGAAGGCCAAAATGCTGCTGCAGGTGCATGATGAGCTGGTTTTGGAATGCCCGCAGGCAGAATTGAACGCAACAGCCCAGCTGGTAATGGATAAAATGTCCAGCGCCTATTCCCTCAAGGTTCCCCTCAAAACAGAAGCGCGGGCTGGCGTGAATTGGGGTAAAATGAGACCAGTCGATTTTTAAGTACTCAACCCTTAACCCTACAAAGCAAAAACCATGGACGAGCGAGAGAAAACGTATCAGGAAGCAATGAATTTGGGGCATTCTGCCGCTTGGGATCAGCAGTGGGAAGAGGCGGTAAATCATTACCGCCAGGCTGTTCAAGCTTTTCCTCAAAGAGTACAGGCAATCAATAACCTGGGATTGGCGTATTTCCAGTTAAACAAGTTCAATGAAGCAGAAGCTTGTTACAAGCAAGCCGCAAAACTATCTCTGGACGATCCATTACCCGTGGAACGCCTTGCCCAGATCTATGAGCGGGTCGGCAAGATCAAGCTGGCAGCCGATTATTCCATGTCCAGCGCGGACCTGTATTTAAAAATCAAAGATGCGGATAAGGCCATCGAAAACTGGGCCAGGGTAACGCGCATGATCCCGGAACACCTCAAAGCGCATTCGCGCCTGGCAATTGTTCACGAACGCCTTGGTCACACCAGGCAAGCAGTTAGAGAATATATTTCTGTGGCTGCCCTGCTGCAGGATATTGGCCAGGTCAATGAGGCCAGGCATACTGTTGAGAAGGCCGTGCGGCTGGCCCCGGATAACGAAGAAGCACAGCAAGCGCTGGAACTGGTTCGCAACAATAAGACTTTGCCAAAACCGGTACGCCAGCGAGGGGATACAGGCTCGCTGGATAAGGGCAAAACCTACAAGGACAGCCGAGAAGCTGACCACGAATCGACCAGCATTGCGCGCAGAGGGCCGGACCCAATCGCTGAGGCAAGGCAGAAAGCCCTGACCGAGCTGGCTGGATTGTTGTTTGATGTCTCTGAAGAGGATCTGGACGACCCAAACAGCACCCGCCCGGGCTTGAAAGGGGTTTTTGGGCGCTCGAAGGGCGATGAGCTGGATAATATTTCCAAATATCTTGGGGCAGCGATCGATCTGCAAACCCGCGCCCAGGATGACGCTGCTTTAAAAGAGCTCAAAAAGGCCATTGATAGCGGGTTGGATGTACCGGCGGCTTATTTTAATTTGGGGCTGCTGTATCATAAACTCAACAAGCCTGATAAAGCCCATGGCTATCTGCAGCGCTCGGTCAACCATCCGAGTTTCGCCCTGGCTTCCCGCCTGCTGATTGCCAACCAATACTATGCCAAAGAGCGTATTCTGGAGGCAGCCACAGAGTATCTGGAAGCGCTCCGGGAAGCAGATGTTTCCGTGGTTGCAGAGAATCAGCAGGAGAATTTGCGTTCCCAGTACGACCCACTGATCGAAACCTATGCTAAAAAAGTGGATAAACTTAAGCTTCGCCAGCTCTGTGAGAACATAGAGGATCTTGTTTCCAGGGAAGATTGGCGGGATCATGTTGTCAAGGCGCGCCGCCAACTGCCCACGACGGCAAGTGGGGTGGGGGCTATGCCGCTGGCTGAAATCCTAACCGAAGCCAGTGACACAGGTATTGTCGAGGCCATCGCGCGGATCAATGAAATTGCTCGTAAAGGGCACCTGCGTTCCGCCATGGAAGAATCCTTTATGCTGCTGACATCTGCGCCGACCTATTTGCCTTTGCACATCCAAATGGCCGAACTGATGCTGCGCATGGAGAATACCAAAGCCGCAGTTGATAAATTCAGCGTGGTTGCCGAAGCCTATTCCATTCGTGGTGAGGCCCAGCGGGCAACCAATTTGATGAGGCGGGTGGTTGAAATCTCTCCGATGGATTTCAATGCCCGGACGCGTTTGATTAAACGGCTGAGCGAAATGGGGGAAGTGGACAAGGCGATCCACGAATATATTAAGCTGGCGGATGTTCAATACCGCCTGGCCCAGCTTGACCATGCCCGGACCACCTACGAAAATGCCTTCCGCCTGGCACAGCAGAACAAAGCCGATGCCAGCTGGAGCGTGCGTATCCTGAAGCAAATGGCCGATATTGACCTGCAGCGCCTGGACTGGAAGCAAGGGCTGCGAGTGTACGAGCAGCTGCGCACCTTGAGCCCCGAGGATGAACTGACCCGCACCCGGCTGATTGAACTGAATGTGCGCTTGGGAAGGCGGAACCAGGCTGCAGTTGAACTGGATAATTTTGTTACTTTCCTTTCCGGCAAGGCCAAACACGGCACAGCGGTGGCGTATTTGGAGAAAATGGTTGAAGAGAATGAGGATATGGCCTTTGCCCGCAGCCGGCTGGCCGCATATTATGCCGAACTGGACAGGAAAGAAGAAGCCATTGAACAATGGGACCGGGTAGCTGAAATCATGGTCGTGCGGGGCGATATTGAAAGGGCAAAAGAGGCCGTCCGGGCGATCTTGCTGCTGAACCCTGAGAACGCCGACCAGTACCGATCCGCACTTCAGCGGCTTGGCTAATTGATCCATTAACGGAGAAAATAAAAAGGCGCTTATGCGCCTTTTTTTGATTTAAAGCTCTGTAGTGTGCGGCTAATACCAGATGCGGAATGAGGTAATCGAGATGCCTTCCAGATCATTATAGGTCACTTTGACCAGGATCTGGACGATACCGGTTTTAGAAGAATTGGTGATGAGCGCAAGATTTGCCAGGCCATGTTCGTCGGTCGCCAGCGAGGTGGTCTGGGTTTTCGTTCCATCTGGATACATGATCGTGATGTTGACAATCCCGTTGGTCAGAGGGGCATTGTTCTGATCCGTTGCGATGATATCAATGGTCTGGGTCTTGCCGTTGGGGATGATCGCAAACTTGGGGAAAGCCCTGACACGGATCTGGCTGATATTCTGGTTGTATTCGTAGTTGCGGAAGGGATCCAGCTTGGAAAGGTCGGTTTCAACTGCGTAGAAGTAGCTCAGCCCCAAGGGGGCGATGCTGATACGGGCTTGGTCTGGGTTTTCGGGCATCCAGACCAGCTGAGCATTTTCAAAGAACTGCACCAATCGCCCACGCGTGTACTCCAGGCTGGAAATGGGTTTGCCAAACTGTTGCTCTCCGCCAAAGTGTTCATAAAAAGTATAGAAGGAGAAACATACCGGGTAGTCCCAACCGGCTTGCTGGAAACAGTTGGGGGTAGAGGCAGACAGTCCTTCGATGGCGACCCCGGGGTTGTAAGTTTTTTGTCCGACTGGTGTGAGTTGGATTTTTTCGCCAGGAGGGCTTTCGGGGTGGTATTCAAGGCGTACTTTTTCAAAGTACTGTACCAGCAATCCGCTTTGGGGGTCAACAAAAGCTTCGGTGATAGGCAGACCATAGACCAATTCTGGGTTCGGGTTTGAGAAATAGAAATCGTGGAAATCCCCGGTCAGGAAATGGCCTGTCTCTGGAAAATATTTGCTGGTATCAGATTGGGCCAGGACAACTTGGCCTGAAACAGCCAAGAGGATTACTAACCAAAGAAGTGTGAACCTGAGTTTATTAGCCATAGTTTTTTATTATAGACAAATCCTTAAAAAATACAAATGAATTTTGGCATGAAACTTTCACGCAATTGTATTATGGATGATTTTTGTCAGATCTGCAACATTTTTCACGATCAAATCTGCGCCCGCTCGGCTGAGTTCCTTGCGGTCTCCAAACCCCGAGAGCACGCCCACGGTTTGGGCAGTAGCTGCCCGACCTGCCCGGATATCAACCGTTGTATCGCCGATCATGAGGCAGTTCTCTGGAGGGACATTCATTTGCTGGGCGCACCAGAGCACCGGATCAGGCCATGGTTTGGTGTGGGTTGTGGTCTGTCCAGAGGCGATGCAAACGAATTTATCGGCGATTTGATGGTGCTCCAGAAATTCCAGCGTGCCTTTTTCGCCTCGCGCACTGACAATGCTCATCGGGTAGCGCTTCTCCAGTTGTTGCAGGCTTGCCAAAGTGCCGGGAACCAGCGGCAGACTGGCTTTGGATTTCAGTAATTGGAAATCCTGAAATTTTTCCAGCAGGTTGATTACGCTGCCATCCAGGTGAAGCCAATCAAGCAAGGTGTAGGCCGCATTGATCGGGGTATCCAGGGTCATCACCACGCGCCGGGCGAAGGTGTGGGCATCCTGGTTCGGCAGGAGTTTGTGGATCGGCTGAAAAGACCGTGCCAGTTTTGCCGTGTACTGGTCATCTGTGTCCCGCAGGGTTCCATCCACATCGAAGCATAAGGCTTTAATTTTTGTAAGATCCAGGTTCATGTGTCTTCCAGCGAGGGGTTGGTTAGCGAATAGGCGAATTTTACCAGATCAAAGGCCGGTTCGGCACCTCTTGCCCAAAATCGAATTACCCACTGCCACTGGAATTGTGGTATATATTGAGGGTAATCTTGGATTAAATGCGTTAGAATGGTTTGAGAGCAAAGAATGATGAGGTGCTTTTTCTGGAGGAGCCAGGATAGAAATGCAAAGCGGACAAAGTCAATTTGATGAAATTAAAATGGTGGATTACGCCTTGGCCGGGGATCTGGATGCCTTCAACCGGTTGGTCATCGAATACCAGGACCTGGCCTATAATGTGGCTTTCCGCGTACTTGGTGAACGGACGGCGGCTGAGGACGCCGTCCAGGATGCTTTCATCTCTGCTTATAGCAAACTAAAAACCTTCCGCGGTGGGTCCTTCAAGGCTTGGCTGCTGCGGATCGTTACCAATGCCTGCTATGATGAACTGCGACGTCAAAAACGCAGGCCGATTGTTTCACTGCAGCCCACGGGTGCGGAAGACGAAGAGATCGAATCGCCTGCCTGGCTGGAAGATCCGAACGAATCACCGGAAGAGGCCGCCCTCAGGGAAGAATTGAGTACGGCGATCCAAAACTGTCTGAATACTCTGGAGGATGATTTCAGGATCGTAGTCGTCTTGGTGGATATCCAGGGTATGGATTATTCGGAAGCCGCCGAATCCGCCAATGCACCATTGGGAACGATAAAGAGCCGTCTGGCGCGAGCGCGCCTGCGCCTGCAAGACTGTTTGAAAGGCTTTGGGGAACTTTTACCGGGGGTATATCGTTTTGATGGTGAGAGGATCTCATGATGAAAAACGATAAGCTGTTCAACACCGAAATAGAAAACCTTTCTGCTTATCTTGACCATGAATTGTCCGAATCTGAGGAAGCCCATCTGCGCAGCCGTTTGGCACAGGATGCAGAATTGCGCGAGAAGTTGGAAGATCTTCGACTCACTCGGTATACCTTGATGCACACGCCCAAAGTGCGGCGGCAGCGCAGTTTTACGCTGTCACCAGAAATGGTCCAAAAGCAGAGATTCGCCTGGCGGGCGGTGAATTTTTCGCGCATGGTGTCTGCTGCTGCCAGTGTGTTGTTTGTGTTGGTATTAGGTGGCGAATTGCTTTTTGGCAGCAGCGCTGGCATGTTGGCTTCAGCCCCGGCTGACAATGCGGCCATGGTGCAAGATTCTGCTGCAGTGGAAGCTCCAATGGCGATGGAAGCGCTACAAGAAGAGCCGGCGATGGAACCTGGGGTAGATGAGCCTGCTGCTGCAGAGCCTGCCGCTGAAGCAGCCTCGGGTTTGGCGGATGAAGCCACTCCACCTGTTGGGATGGGGGGCGGTATTGAACCCACAGCGACTCTTGCAGGGACGCAAATGCCAGTTGAAGAACCCCTGCCTCAATCAACGGAATTCGGAATCGGGGGAGGAGCCCCACCAACAGAAACCCCGGCACCCCCATCGGACTCCACTGAAGAAGAACGCATGGTGCCCTCCGAGAAAGAGCCAGACATAACCGCACAGGATGATGCCCTATTCTCAAGTGAAATGGTGGAGGGTGAGCCCTCGGATATTGATTCAGCGGAGATGGCAAGCGAGAGTGAAGTGAGGGAACAAGCCCCAATTCCAATCATCCGCTGGGTGCAAGCCGGTTTGCTGGTGCTGGCTCTATTGAGTGGTACCGCAGCCGTTTATTTCCGCAGGACTGCCCGGTAGTCAAAAACTGAGATCGCACCAATAGCTCTCAAATCACGGATGTGTTTGGGGGCTATTTTTTTGGGTAAGGTTTTCCTGGTGGAGGAGCCGTTGATGATGTCATGTAATCATGAGGGGATTGTCATAAAATCATTATAGAGCACCCGTCAACTCGCGTTTATGATGGAGTAGAGCACATATAAAAACAAGATAACGAGGAGATTTGAGATGAAGTTAAAGAGATACAATTACCCTTTAATGATCGCACTGGTGGTTGTGTTTTTGGTCCAATTGGCTTGCGGCCTGGGAGGGGGTGGCAGTGATGAAGCTGCGGACAGCCCGGATTTTGCTGCCACCGAATCCGCCTTGCAGGCCACTCAGGCTGCGCTTGAGGCGCAGGCCCAACAGCCCGAGCCCACCAAACCCTTGCCCACACGCACATCACCACCGCCCACGAATGTTCCACCCCCTACTGAGGCCCCATCGCAGCCCGAACCGCAAACCTACGTTTCTGGCGACCTGATCTACTACACAGATTTTGATGGGGCGGGAGATTGGGAAGATGGTTGGATCCATTTCTCCCTTCCTGATGTTGACTATACCACCTTTAAGAGTAATGGTACCATGCGTGTAGAGGTGCCGGAACAATACACATCGGTCTATCTGATTTATGACGACCTGTTTTTTGAACGCGATTACGCGGATGTGTTTGTTGAGACAAANNTTCAGCATGCTCAGCGGAGGGTTGTGGTACATCTACAAATATATTGCCAGCAACAATCAATTTGTCGTAATCAAAGATGGCGGCATCCCGAACCTGGATTATGATGCTCCCCATACCATTGCTGCGGAATGTTTGGATGATACACTCACATTTTATTTTGACGGCGAACCGCTGCGCAATGGCTCGATAAGGGATACCCAGTTCCGGGAAGGACAGACCGGCATTTCGGTCTATGCGGATGAATGGGCAAATGTGATCGTAGAATTCGATTATTTCGGGGTGGCCGTGCCCTAGCGATATCTACTTGATCCTGAAAATATAAATAAAACAGCCCCTCATGGGGCTGTTTTTTGTCTGCAGTAGGGTTTACTTTTCCAGGCTGAACGGTACCAGCTCAATGGTGATGTTTCCTGCCAGATCGACAGCCCTGATCTCAAGTTCATGGCTGCCGGTTGTGCCACTCCACGGGGCGGCGTAAGGTGGGTTGCTGAGGTTGGAGAGCAGGCTGCCATCCAGCCAAATTTCGAGGCGGTCAATACCCAGGTTATCACTGGCCTGAACCTGGAAGGTCATCTCCCGCTCGGCTGGGTAGGCATACACCTGCCCCTGGGCAGGGTAGATGACCTGAACTGATGGGGGCTGGTTATCCACGGTTACTTGGATTGACATGGTTTCTACGTTTTGATCTTTGCCAACAACCTGCAGTCGGATGGCGTACAGCCCGTTCAACCCGCTGGTATCCCAGGTAGCCAGGCTGCCATTTTCGACCGGGGTGGAGGATTCATCACCGATCTGCAGCCATTGGCGCGGGTTGAGTCCCTCACCAATCTGTAAGCGATAAAAGGAAAAATTTTCTCCACCGGCATTACCGCTGATCTCCACTGAGCCGGAAATGTAGCTGAAAATTTCCGGTGCCAAGATGCTGGCATCTGCGTTTGGGGTGCCCGGATTGAAAACAACATCATATGTATCCGGTGGAAGCTCCAGGCCTTCAGCCGCAGCCCATTCCTGGGCTTCCGGAGGCACAACAAGATAAACCTGCTCTTCCAAAAATTCTGTTGGCGTGTAAATGGTGGCCAGCCTGCCCGTCTGCGTATTAATCATAAAGGTGCGGTAGAGGTTATCTGGCTGGCGGGGCTCGCTGCCGGTGATGAAAATCTCATTGGCTGTGCGGGGGCATTCTTCGGTGGGCAGCATGCCCGATGGCACGCACACCACTTGGTGAACAATCCCGATCGGTTCGTTCCAGCTGCGGTACTCCAGTGATTGGTGGGCAGTCTTCATCAGGGCATGCCAGACGCCGCTAGAAACGCTGGCAGATAATCTGGACTCGTCCACTGGCCCATTGTCTGAGGTAAGTCCCATCCAGACGCCAATCACCCGATCGGGAGTGTAGCCAATGGTCCATGTGCTGGATTCTGTCAGGCCGCTGCCAAGCTTGCCAGCCACCGGTCTGGCGATGTCAAAGACGTTGGGATGGCCAAGACTTTCGCGGCGGGTTTCCTCATCCCCCAGCATATTTGTGACCAGGTAGGCCAGCTGAGGAGTGGTTACGTTGCGATTCTCGGCTTTCTGAACCGGCCAGAGACGCCCAGTACCATCCAGCACTTCTAAGATCAGGACCGGTGTGATACCGTCTTCACCGGTCAGAGCGGCACCCGCCAAACTACCCTGATTGGCAAACATGCCATAGGCGTGTGTCAGCTCCAAAAGGCTGAGGTTTCCCTGTTCCAGCAGCGGCGCGTAGCTCTCCTCACCCATGGGGATTTCCAGAGAACGGAGGCCGGACTGCTGGGCTGTGCGCCAGGCATTGGTGGGGCCGATCTGGCGCAGGGTTGAGAGCAGTGGGACCAGATAATCGAAAGCGGAAGCTGTGCGGATGCGCATGGGGCCATGATAGGTATTGTCCTGGTTTGCATAGCCTTCCAAGCTGGGCGGCAGGCTGGCAGGGACATCCCAGATCAGAGAGGCAGGCCCCAGGCCGCGCGTAAAGGCTGTGAGGTAGATAAACGGTGCCAGCATGGTGCCGGCTTGATGTGGGGTGTGGCTGTCTCCAACCGCGGCAAGCACCTGACCTGTTTCGGGGGAGAAGATCACAACACCGGCTTTTGCCTGCTGGTCTGTGACAATCTGTTCCCGGTTAAGCCCTGGCAGCAGGGCAGCGCTTGGGCAGTTGCGGTTGCCGAGCGTATCCGATGGCAGGCTGCCGTCCAGCCGGGATAACTGGATTTCGAGCGTGCAGGCGGCCTGGGTTTGTAATTCAAGATCGAGGGAAGTGGTCACCTCAAAACCGCCGCGCTGAACGCGCTGCTCACCGATTTCGGAATAGAGTGTCTTTAATGCCAGGGAAGTATAATCCGGCGCCTGCATTGCCAGCGGGAGGGCGCTGGTTTGCAGCAGAATTGGGGCGGAATTAGCCTGAAGGGCTTGTTCTGCATCCAGAAATCCCAGGCTGACCATGGACTGCAGGATAGCTCCCTGACGCTCTGTGGCAATTTGGGGGGCATCGATCGGGTTTAGGGCTGGTGCATCCACCGCAGCCGCCAGGATGGCGGATTCTGCCAGGCTGAGTTTCTCGGCTGGTTTGTCAAAATAGACCCAGGCAGCCTCATCGATCCCGAAGGCTAATTGTCCGAAGTCGGCGTTGTTCAAATACCATTCAAGGACCCTCTCACGGCCGTAGGTTTCTGTGACCTGGGCAGCCAGCAAGCGGGTCCGCCAAGTGCGCTGGATGGATTCAGGTTCCTGCCAGAGCAGCAAATCCAGCACGAGCTGCTCGGCCAGGGATGGTTTTTCTGCATTGATCTGGTATCCGCCGTGCTGCCAAAAATCCGCATCTCGGATGGCAAGAGTAGCGTTGATTGCGGTTTGAGGGATAAACTCCAGGAATAGGTAACTGGCCTCGGTGGTATTGGGATTTTGCAGGGTGACCAGCAGGTGTTCTCCTGTGCGGTCATAAAGACTGGTGGGCTGGCGCAGCACACCTCTTTCTCCCAGCAGTCCAGGCAGCCCTTCGATGCTGGGCAGGTCTGTAGTGATATTGGCATATGTCAGTCCGATTGCCACGATGGCAGCGACCAGGGCGACGCTGAGGGCAGCCAAAAAACCGATGCCGACCTGACGAAAATAAGCCTGTGGTTGGTGCTGCTGCTTCTGGTTTCGTTTACGCCGTTTGTTGATAATGCCTGCAGGGCTGGGATTTTTTATCATGCCAGAATTGTACATGATATTGGCTTGGTTGGGCAAATCTCATGGAGGTTGAGGATACTGGAAATACGCCAGGATGTAAGGTTTGACTCGTGCCGGTAACCCCTTTTCAGGCATAAAAAAACTGCCAGAGGAATGGCTTCTGGCAGCTGGGTTTGGTAATGTTTGTCTGAAATGGCTGGCTTTAGGCAGTTTAGGGGACGACCCAGTCGTTGCCGAGGACTACAGCCACATCGACTGTGCTGGCAGGATCGTAGCTGTTAAAGATCCTGGTCGGTTGAATCTCCATCAGGTTGACAAGGTACTGGACAGTATACGGGTTGCCGGTGTAATCATATATCGTGGTGGCGGGAACAGCATCGCTGTTGCCCACATCCACAATATTGACATTTAGACTGCGCAGATATTCATCGGTAGAGCCGGCCAAACCGCTGACAGAAGAACCATTGTAAATGCCAACCCGGGCAGCTTCCGATTGCATCAGAACGGCTGGGTCTGCACCTACAGCCCCCGGACCGACAATGCCCGAAGGAGTAAAAATTTCATCCCGCAGGATGCGGATATTCTGGGTGATGGGCTTGAGAATGCTCAAACCATCGGGAGATGTGGCATGCGTAACATATTCTGGGGGTGCGATCACGTGCTGGGTGATTTGCTCCGGGTTGATTTGTAGCGCCAGTTTCCCTAAGCTGAAGGCATCGATGAAGGGGATGTTGGAATGGATATTTTGAGAGAAAATATCCCAGATTCCTTTGGGGTTGCCAAAGAATATTTTTTGAATTTCCGGGTTTAATAATGCACGGCGGATGCCCAGCACCAATTCTTGCTGCCTTTGGGCACGCGAGAAATCGCCCTCTCCTTCGGTGCGGTTGCGGGCGTACGCCAGGGCGATTTCCCCTGTGATGGTTTGGACACCTGGGTAAAGCTTGATATTTTTTCTCGTTCCTATTGGGCTTAATTTAATCGTTTCTTTAATATCCAGTTTTACACCGCCGATGTAATCGACAAATTGCACGAAGGCAACAAAGTCGACCTGCGCCCAATAGTGAATTTCGATGCCAAGGAACTCTTCAACGGTACGGGAGGCCAGTTCGGGACCACCACCAGGCAGGCGGCTTCCTTCGCCAAAAAAGTAAGCATTGTTGATCTTGTTCTGCCCAAATCCGGGGATATTTACCCAAAGATCCCGGGGGATCGAGAGCAAACCGGCTGTATTGGAAACCGGGTCAATCGTCAGCAGCATCATACTATCTGTACGGGATGGGCCTTCATCAGCTTCCCAATCGCGGTAATCCAGGCCCATCACAAGTACGTTTATGCGGCTGGTGAAATCGATTTCTTCCTGATCGACATTGATCGAACCGCTGGTCATTGGTTCTGCGACCTGGGCATTATCTCCCGCGGCTTCGCCAGATCCATCCGAGGAGATGGAAATTCCGCCCAATTGGAATATGTCGGTGGTACGGATGATCTCGCGTACAAAGCGGAAGGCAAGGAACCCGGTGATCAAGGCAGAAACGATAAAAGCGCCCCCTAAGATTTTCAGCATCCGGTTGGACGGAGGCGTTGTTCTTTTGTTCGGTTGTTTTTGTTCAGACTTTCTTTTCATTTTGAATTCCTTTGGGCATTACCCCAGAATTACAAGGGTAGATTATATCATGCTTGGGGGATATAGATTGCCCGTAATCGGCGGGAAATACTGCGGTAAAATAACAGCCTGAATGGCGCAAGAACCTGTGCAAGGCTTGCTTGAGCCCCTACGGAATCGTTCAGGTAACATAAAATGGCTGTATTAACTGCAACAAACTTACATAAAGCCTATGGGCCGGAAGTGATCTTTGCCGGGATCTCCCTGAGCGTCCCTCAGCGCGCCAGGATGGCCATTGTGGGACCGAACGGCATCGGAAAGACCACCTTGCTGCGTATTCTGGCCGGGAAGGAGAGTGCCTCCAGTGGCGATGTTCACCTGGCGCGCTCTGCGCGCATGGGCTACCTGCCGCAGGAAGTGGCCGCGCTGGGCGAACATACCTTGTGGGAAGAATGTTTGAATGCACTTTCAGATCTGCGGGCACAAGAATCGACCCTGAAGCAAATGGAAAAGCAGATGTCCATACAGCCGGAGGATACGGAGTTGCTGGCGCGCTATGGTAAGCTGCAACAGGCATTCGAGCTGGCTGGCGGGTATACCTACCAGACTCAAATTGAACAGGTGCTGACCGGTTTGGGTTTCGCCCCTAAAGATTATTCCATGTCCCTGGCACATCTCTCCGGCGGCCAGCGCACGCGGGCCTGGCTGGCGCGTTTACTGCTCGCCAGACCCGATCTGCTCATCCTGGATGAACCGACCAATCACCTGGATATCCAGGCGGTGGAATGGCTGGAAGGTTACCTGAGAGATTGGGACGGGGCTGCGCTGATTGTTTCTCACGACCGCTTTTTCCTTGACCAGGTCGTGACCCATATTTACGAGATGAGCGGGTTTGGCTTTGAGACCTACCGCGGGAACTACACCCATTACGTTCACCAGCGAGATGAACGTTGGGCCGAGCGCAAGCAGTTTTACGAGAGTGAAATTGCGCGTATGCAGAAAGAGCTCGATTTTATCAAGAAAAATATTGCCGGGCAGCGAGTGCAGATGGCGAAGGGAAAGCTCAGCCGTTTAAGCCGCGAAATTGAAGGGATTGAAAAATTGGGCTTTGATGGCGTGCGCGGAAAAAAATGGAGCCAGGTGGCGGATGAAGCTGGCGGGATAGACCGTAAGCCGATGCGTGTGGACGAGGCGGCCAGCCGCTTAAGCGCACTGCATGTGCCGGATAACCGCCTGCAATCTGTTAAGNNCAGGAATGTGTGGCGCTCATCGGTCCGAACGGGTCGGGCAAAACCACCTTCCTGCGCACTTTGTTGGGCCAACTACAACCGCTAACAGGTTCATTGAGCACCGGGGCCAGCCTGAAGATCGGCTATTTTGCTCAGGCGCATGAAGGCCTGGACCCNNACTTGCACCTTAATTGACGAAATTGACCGGGTAGGCACCGGCATGCTGGAGAAGGATATCCGCAACTATCTCGGGCGCTTCCTGTTTTCAGGTGAAGATCACTATAAGCGGGTTTCGGTGCTGTCTGGCGGCGAGAGAGGTCGCCTGGCACTGGCGAAATTATCCCTGCTGGATGCCAATTTCCTGCTGCTGGACGAACCGTCGAACCATCTGGATATCCCAGGCCAGGAAGTGCTGCAGCAGGTGCTGACCGATTTCGACGGCACCATCTTGATGGTCTCCCATGACCGCTATTTGATTGACGCCCTGGCAACCCAGATCTGGGAGATTGATTTTCCAAATCATTCGCTGGGTGTCTTCAAGGGCAGCTTCAAACAATATAAAGGTTACCAGGAAGACCTTGATTCCCAGGCAGATCTCACAGAAGAACCGGTCAGCCGGACGCAGGGGAGTGATAACCAGGAGACTTCCAAGCCGCTTTCCAAACACGCGCGAAAGCGCCTTCAGCAGCGTATTGATGCGATAGAAGACCGCATCCTTAAACTGGAGGTCCAGCTGGAAGAAGTCAGCCTGCAGCTGCAAAAACCTCCCACCGACCCGGCGGTGATTACTCAGCTGGGTGAGGATTTTGCTTACCTGGAGGCTGAACTGCAGGAGCAGATGGCCGAATGGGAACTGCTGCATCACCGCTTGGGTGAAGGGATTTCCGGTTGATCTCCTTATTTGAGCTTTTTAAGGTCGGCATTGGGCCGTCCTCATCTCATACCGTCGGCCCGATGCGTGCTGCGCACCGTTTTGCCCTTCACCTCCAGGAGGCAGGTTGGCTGCCGGCACTGGATACTGTGCGGGTAACACTCTATGGATCACTGGCCCTGACTGGCAAAGGTCATGGCACTGATAAGGCGATCCTGCTGGGCTTGCAGGGGGAACGGCCGGAGCAGATTAACCCGCTGGAGATTGCCCCTATGCTCGCGGAAATTCGCGCCAGCCGATCCCTGGCGATATTAGGCCAAAAGCGGGTGACTTTCGAAGAACCGCAGCACCTGGTGTTTAACCAGACGGAGATGTTGCCTTTCCATGTCAACGGGATGCTGTTTGAGGCGCTGGATGGACAGCATAAAGTCCTGACCAGCAAGATCTATTATTCGGTAGGCGGGGGGTTTGTGGTGGCTGAGGAGGAGATCGACACCCTGGTGCAAGGTGCTCAGGCAGGGCCTCAGGTCCCGTTCCCATTTAAATCTGCGGTTGAGCTGCTGGCCATCTGCCAGCAGGAAAAAATGGCCATTTGGCAGGTGATGCTGCAAAATGAACTCGCAAGCCGCTCGGAGGAAGAGGTGCGCGCAGGTATCCTGCACATCTGGCAGGTGATGCAGGAATGCGTACAGCGCGGCACAACGCAGGAAGATGTGCTCCCCGGCGGGTTGAATGTGAAACGGCGAGCGCCCAAGCTGTACCAGACTCTGGTGAACCGCCCGGAACATGCCCTGCGCGATCCCTTGACGACTATGGATTGGGTCAACCTGTATGCGCTGGCGGTTAACGAAGAGAACGCGGCTGGCGGCCGGGTTGTGACAGCCCCTACCAATGGGGCTGCCGGGATCATCCCGGCCGTGCTGCATTATTACTACCATTTTTCTCCTGAAGCGAACCTGGATGGGATTGTGCGCTTCTTTCTCACGGCGGCGGCCATTGGTGTGCTGTACAAAGAGAATGCTTCCCTTTCCGGTGCCGAAGTGGGCTGCCAGGGGGAGGTGGGGGTGGCCTGCTCGATGGCGGCTGC
>DNGN01000293.1 GCA_003486225.1 Chloroflexota bacterium | reverse complement strand
AAAGTTTGATCTATGGGGTGACTTCTAACCCCAGTATTTTTAATAATGCGATTGCGAAAACGAATGATTATGACCGTGACCTTATCCCTTTGTTGAAGCAAGGTAAAACCTCTTTAGAAATCTTTGAGAATTTAGCAGTAAAAGATATTCAGGCAGCTTGCGATCTTTTTGCAGATCTTTACCGCTCGACAGATGGACACGATGGATTTGTGAGCCTAGAAGTTGCTCCCACCCTTGCCAACGATACCGATGGAACCTGCGAAGAAGCAAGTCGCATATGGCAGTTGGTGGACCGACCAAATCTGATGGTCAAAATTCCGGCTACAATGGCTGGTATTCCAGCCATCAAGCACTCCATAGCTGCAGGTATCAATGTGAATGTGACCCTGATCTTTTCTCAGGAGCGCTATGAAAAGGTGATGGATGCTTATCTGTCCGGGTTGGAATTACGTGCTCAAGCAAACAAATCATTAGACCGGGTTGCCTCAGTGGCGTCCTTCTTTGTGTCCAGGATGGATTCAAAGGTGGATAAAGCTTTGGAGGCAATCCAATCGGATGGCGGGAATAATGCCGCCAAGGCAGGTGAGCTAATGGGAAAAAGCGCGATTGCCAATGCCAAACTCGCCTACCAGAAATTTTCGTCGATTTTTGTCGGCGAGCGATTTAAAAAGCTTCAAGCCAAAGGGGGGCAGATCCAGCGGCCGCTATGGGCTTCCACCAGTACCAAGAACCCGGCATACCCGGATACCATGTATGTGGATACCCTGATCGGGCCACATACCGTCAACACGGTTCCTCCCCAGACTTTGGACGCATTTAATCACCATGGTGAGGTGGCAGAAACCATTGAAAAAGATTTGCCCCACGCACGCCAGGTTTTGGCTTCGCTCGAAGAATTAGGAATTTCAATCGCAAATGTAACCCATGAATTGGAAGAAGAAGGCGTTTCTTCATTTAGTACAGCCTTTGAGAGTTTGCTCACTGCTATTGAGGATCGACGCACGGAAGCGATGTAGATTGGAATAAAATGGTCGGAACCCAAACACAACCCCAATTAATTTCCCTTGATTTTCCAGAGGCGTTAGCCTCGCTGGAGCTTTTCCCGGGGGTTTGGAAAGCGGCCGAAATGTTAGGTTCGCTGGATGTAAAAATGCGCCATCACGCGATGGATGAACTGCTGCGAACAGATGCCCCCCGAATCTCTCCATTGATAGCATATCTGGTTGCCACTCGTCTCCTGGACTCAGATTTAAGCCTCAGGACACGCATTGTAGAGGCTTTGGCGAATGTGATGCGCCGGGATGCTGATGGTAGATACGCACCAGATGCGGTTCGCTCGCATGTGATTTCTGCACTTGCATACTTTGGGGATCCTGGAATACTGGCTTTACTGGATTTAGCCATCAAGGATTCATCTCTGATTCCGCACATCAACAAACTGCTGAATTTTTCCCCAAAAGCCGGTGATTGTTTGAAAAATGTGGCAGGAGACCGAGAGAAAACCATTGAATTCCGGCGCATGGCAATTTTTTTTATCGGGAAAATTGGTTATGTGGATGCAGCAAGTGAGTTGAAACGAATTCGAAACCGCATTGAGACGAGGCAAGAAGCGCAAAAAAGAATGCCTTTTGCCCCACCAGCGGCAGAGGATTCGGAGAAAGAATTACTGCAAGAAATCCAAAAAACGTTAGCTGTCTTGCGTCAGGAATAGTATGGGAATCATATTGAACTGGAGATTGAATTCGTGATTTTTCCCCTTTCAGAAAAGCCCTCGGAACGGATAGCGATCATCATTTTTGGTGTCACTGGTGACTTAACCAAACGAAAGTTAATCCCGGCACTCTACCAATTGGAGCTGGCTGACCAATTACCGGACGAGATGCTGATTATTGGTTTTGCACGCCGGGAATGGGATGATGCTCAGATGCGGGCTGAAATGAAAAAAGGGGCGGAAAAATATTCCCGCACTCAGCCAGTTCAGCAGGAAAAGCTGGAGCGTTTGCTGAATTGCATGCATTACATCCAGGCTTCTTTTGATGAAGACGAGGGCTATGTGCTTCTCGAGGAGATGATCCAGAAATTTGGGGTGAACAATAAACTCTATTACCTCTCAACACCACCATCCGCATATGAAACCATAGTTTCTGGATTGGGAAAAGCCGGCTTGGCGCATAGCGATACCGGTTGGGTGCGGATCGTAATTGAAAAACCTTATGGACATGATCTTGACTCAGCCAGAACGTTGGATCATCAAGTGCATGATGTCTTTGACGAGGACCAGGTGTACCGCATTGACCATTACCTTGGAAAAGAGACTGTGCAAAACATCTTGGTTTTCCGGTTTGCAAATGGGATTTTCGAGCCCTTGTGGAATCGGCACTATATTGATAATGTTCAGATCACGGTTGCTGAAACGGTGGGGGTGGGATCAAGGGCGGGTTATTATGATTCGGCAGGTGTGATCAGGGATATGTTCCAAAACCATATCCTGCAACTTTTAGCTTTGACCGCTATGGAAGCGCCGGTGGAGTTTATTGAGGGTGCTGTGAGGGATGAAAAGGTAAAAGTCCTTCAAGCCGTAAAACCTATATCAGGAAATGACGCCATGCTGCATACGTTCCGGTCTCAATATGTGGCTGGCACCATCAATGGGAAGCGGGTTTTGGGCTATAAAGATGAACCCAACGTGCCAGATGATTCCACCACGGAAACCCTCCTGGCAGCCAGACTGGAAGTAGAAAGCTGGCGCTGGGCTGGAGTGCCCTTTTACATCCGGTGCGGAAAGAGGCTGCCCCGGCGGGTCACCGAGATCGCCATCCATTTTAAACAAGTCCCCTTGCCTTTATTTGGCTGGAAAAATAATGCTGGCAATGCACCAAACATGCTGGTGTTAAATATCCAACCCGATGAAGGTATTACACTTTCCATCGGTGCAAAACGACCTGGACCCATAAACCAGATTGAACCGGTTCAACTTGATTTCTCCTATGCTGAAACATTTGGTGCAAATCCGCCCGAAGCCTATGAGAGGTTGCTCCTGGACAGCATGAATGGTGACCCGACATTATTTACGCGTAGTGATGAAGTGGATGTAGCCTGGGCGATCACGACAGATATCATTCATGCCTGGAAAGAGCATGGAAGCAAGAATTTGCCAGTTTACGAAGCGGGTACCTGGGGGCCTACAGGGATGGATGATTTTATTGCAAGAGATGGAAAAACGTGGCGGTCGTTATCCTGATTTTCACCCCGCAAAGTTAGTCTAGGGGTGCAGCGCAATTGGTGCAGGCGATATCTTCAGGTTTGGATACAAAGCCGCAATTGGCACATGTCCTGGGCTGAGAATCTCCTAATGGAGCCCCGCAAGCCAGGCAGCGAGGTTCACCGACAGGATTGGCAGTGTTGCAGTATTCACAGGCAGTACGGCGTAACCTTTCTGAGAGTTCCTGAGATGCGCCCATAGTTGTGGCAACATCATCTATAACTTCCCATAATCGATCATCCAAAGAGAGATTCTCAATATCCTGGGCGATGTCATCCAGCCGCCCTAGGATATTAAGGGGGTTGAATCTGAGGGATAAGGCGGATAACCCTAGGCTGGCCGCGATGCCCAACCAGTCCTGTTTGCCTATCTTCACAGCTACGCCATCTTTAAGCTGTTGAATAACCAAACCAATGGATGTTTTTCCACCGGATTGGGCATCCCTTCGACTTGTGATCTGAACAATATACTGATCGCCGCTGATTGAATACCGGGCTGAAAGGTCATTGGTATTGAAGCGAGTCACAATCGCTTTGGATAAGTTTTCAGCAGTAATATTCCCGTGATAAATTTTTGTTGTCATAGCAATATGGATTATAATCGAGGTCGGTAAATTTAGGAGATTGGATGATTAAAACTTTCTATGGTATTGTAGTTTTTAGCTTGATGATCGTATTTGGTCTGGTGTTCATGATGGTGCCATCGGCCAAAGCGGATGTTATAGCGCAGCAACCGACTGTATCCATCCCGACCGTGACAGGAACACCAATTGGCCCATACATTAGGGTGAACGCAGACAACGACCAGATCAATGTACGGTCAGGGCCAGGCACTGATTATGATTCTGTTGGTGTGATGATTGCAGGAGAAGTGGCTTCAGCTTTGGGACGTTCGGCAGGTGGATCATGGATCAAAGTGAGTTACCCTGGCGTTGCTGAAGCGGTAGGTTGGGTGTATTCTCCTTTGGTCACGTTGCTTGGTGGGGGGGATATTCCTGTGGTCGAACCACCACCTACCTCTACACCACGCGTAACACCGACAATTGATCCGACGTTGGCCAGTCAATTTATTGTTGAATCTGAACCGACAAGACTGCCTACATTTACTGCGCCTGCACCTCTAATCGTGCCGACTTTTGAGCCGCCGGTTACAAGCCCTGTAGCGATTGGCATTCCCATGGGGCTAGTGATTGTTGTACTGGGTATTTTGGGTTTATTGGGTGCGCTTGTCTCGCTGATTCGAGGGCGATAAGCGGACATTCGGGATAATAATAGAGACTGGCTAGTAGGCCAGTCTCTTTTTGGTTTTTATTCGCTGAACTAGCAGCCGCAGCCACACCCGCCGCCGCCACCTCCGCAGCCGCAGGAACTGCTGGCCGAGGCACTGCCCCCACCGCAACCACAGGAAGAGGCTGGGAGATCATTGGGATTAGCGGTCTTAAAACCTGTCCCCATCTCATTGGTGACATAATCTATGGTTGCACCTTGCATATACTGCAGAGAAAGGTCATCGATAATTAATTTTATCCCAGACTGCACGCTGACGATGTCGTTATCAGCCGGGTTATTATCCAGGGACATCCCATACTGATATCCACCGCAGCCGCCACCTGATAAGAATACGCGTAATCCGTATCCTTCTAACTGGCGTTCGTTAAGAAGTTCTTCAACTGCACGGGCTGCACTTTCTGTAATCGTAATCACTGAGGTCTGTTCTTTAGTTGTCATAGATCTACCTTTAGTATTGGGAAACCGTTTTAATATTTATGAATTTTATCAGATTTATACAATATCGTCAATTTTATTGTGGATATTAGATTGATCAAAAGTGGTTTAACGCAAGCTCGCCTTCCATTACTAGTGTTTTTACTTGCTCAATCTCAGGTGCCCACCATGCATCTCCAGGTTGATAAGGGACAGTTTTTCTAATCGTTTGGTATGCTTTCGAAACTCCTTGGCCAAGAATGAACGCCGGATTGCTTTTAAGGCGGATATCGATGGCCCGTGCCGCACAGTATAACTCTACTGCAAGGACATGGGCTGTATTTTGGGCTACCTGGTAAGCATGCCGGGCAGCGGTCAAGGAGTTAGCGTTGTGATCTTCTTTTCCCCCAGATGTGGGAAGAGAATTGATTGAATCTGGTGTGCTCATGTGCTGATTTTCAAGTACCAGCGACGCGGCTGTGTATTGGGGCATCATCATGCCTGAGTTAAGGCCTGCAGCCGCGTAGCTGTCAACCAACATGGGAGGCAGATCAGCGTTCATCTTGTTGTCAGTGAGCTGGAAAATCCGGCGTTCTGAAATCGCCGAAACTTCCGATAAGGCGATTTTAAGATAGTCCATTGCAATGCCGATGATCTCCCCATGGAAATTTCCGCCAGAGATTGCCTCCAAAGGCCCGAAAATCAGCGGGTTATCTGTTACTGCATTGATCTCCCTTGTAATGATTTGTTCGGCAAACTTTAAAGTGTCTCTGGCTGGTCCTTGCACCTGAGGGGCACAACGGAGCGAATAGGCGTCCTGCACGCGCCCGGCAGCGTTTAGCATTGTGCTGTCTTTCGTGAGTTTTCGAATCCGTTTGGCGACATGGATCTGGCCTTCCTGGTTTCGGATGTGGTGCAAACGCTCATCAAATGCTGCGGATGCCCCGAGAAGGGCTTCCAAGCTCATTGCCAAAGATACTTCTGCAGTGTTCAACAAGATTTCTGTCAGGTTGCAGGTGAGAGCGGCCACTGCAGCCGAAAAAGTGGCCCCATTGGTGATAGCAAGTCCTTCCTTTGGTCCAAGGATTTGTCTGGGAATCTCTGCCTGCTGCATGGCTTGCTTGCCGCTCATCTTCTGGTGCTTGTAGATCGCATATCCTGATTCTTCCTCCAGGTCCCGTTGGTCTGTGGTCAGTACGAGGGCCAGGTGTGATAAAGGGGCTAAATCGCCAGAAGAACCCAGTGAACCCTGAGAAGGGATACAGGGAACAACACCCTTGTTCAGCATTGATAGTAATTTTTCTAATACTGACAAACGAATGCCAGAATACCCACTTGCCAAAGTATTAGACCGGATCAACATTGCCGCTCGCGTAATTTCTGGATCAAAGTCTGAACCGGTACCAACCGCGTGGCTCAAAATAAGGTTCCTGTTCAGGTTGGCGATATCTTTTTGTGAAATTTGTTTATCGGAGAAGATTCCAAAGCCTGTATTGATACCATAAAAGGGTTGATCTGATTGGCTGATCTCGCTTACCCAATTTTCTGAGCGCATGATATTTTCGATCGCTTGCTGGGAAAGCTTAACTTGGGTATCCTTCTTTGCGGTTTCAACCACTTGATGGATGGTTAGATTCTTTCCATCTAAGATTATCATTATTGCAATTTCCTTCCTGGCCTGAAATATTACATAATTAACAGGTGCCCTAACAAGACCGAGGTTATTGTAATAGTAATGTTATCCAAATCCTCTATTGGCAGTGATTCCACGATGGTTGCTGCCAGGTTGATGATGAAGAGAGGTAGCAGGTAATCTGTGAATGACCCGCGCAAATGCCCCAAAGCTGTGAAAATAATGATGATCAGTGTGGCTGTAACCCAACCACCAGCAAACATACCCAAGGATCCTGCCCAAGATTTGGAATTGGCCCAAGGAAGTTTGGATTTTCCAAATCTGCGACCAACAATGTCTGCGAAGCCATCGCCACCGCATAAAACCATCAGAGCAACCATTCCGATTGGTGAATCATACCAATAGAGGATGGTTAGCAGCACAAAAATGATGCCGTAAAAAAGCGGCCCGAATAAAATTTCTCTGGGATTGCCAGTTCTCGACATTGCCTGGACGGAGGCATCATCCTTGATGACTCCAACCCCAATAAGAAAAAATTGAACGGTGATGAGGAGTGGTACGATGGCAGCCAGATACCTGGCCGAAGCTGTGTTTTGGAAGAGCAACCAACACAGCACAAAAAGAGGACCCGTGCCAATATGGATGATCTTGCGGCTGAGCTTGCTTTCAATCCAACCGCGATGTGCGGCGAAGTCGATGATCCGCAGCCAAACAACCGATACAATGAGTGTGATGACAAGGGCAAGCAAATTATTATTTAACATCGTGTGCAGTTACCAATTAATGCCTGGGGCAGTATTGACAGCACCTTTTTGACCAATCACTTTGTACATTGTAACGCCATCGAAGTGTTCCCCTAAAATACCGTCATGAATAGCCCAGGAACGGAAAAATATACTATGTTGGGCCTCCGGTCTTCTAAAGGGGGTTGTGCCAAATTGGCTGATGATTTCCTCGTCTTCCAAAAACCTGGTGTGGATGGTTTCCATTCTTTTTTTACCCACCTGATAGTTGAAACCGTAACGCTCAAATATTATGGCATTGTGATAATAGAGCGGCTCGTTGAAATACCTGGTATGTCCCAGTTTTTGTACAAAGCTTTCGAAGGACATTACTGCCTGTGAAAGGATACTTAAACCGCGTCGGATCTGGCCAGGCAGTAAACCAGCCTGCATCGCCTGGAGTTCCGCATCGATGTTCCGAATGCGGGTACCAAATTCCGTTGGGGTGCCATCCGGCAAAACATCCGTGTTGTATCGATTGGAGAAGGGGTCATTCATGATATACAGCAGCACATGAATTTGAGCATTCAAGGTGTCTACCATATGGCAGTAGAGAATGGGGTCTTTAAACCCAGCCTGGTGGTAGATCTTTAATTCCAGGCTGCGGCTTCCGGGTTTGCCATGGATCCAAAAGAGATTGTTTCCCTGATCATCCATCAGATCAGGGGCTAAAGAAAACCGATCCAGCAGTTCTTGAGGGACTAAGTGCAGGAAAATCTCGCGTTTTTCAGCATCTGGTAAATTATTAATTCCCGCAATCGAATGTGCATCAACCATTGTGCTATTTCAATGCTCGATCAATTTCTCTTTGAGCGTCACGTTTCTTCAAATCCTGACGCTTGTCATATTTCCTTTTGCCT
>DNGN01000238.1 GCA_003486225.1 Chloroflexota bacterium | reverse complement strand
GCCAGGGTGGTATTGCAGTTCGGGCACCAATCCACCGCCGAATCCTTGCGGTAGGCCATCTGATTCTTAAACAGCTGCAGGAAGAACCATTGGGTCCAATGATAATATTTGGGGTCAGACGAAACCGCTTCGCGGCGCCAGTCATACATGGCACCCATACTGCGCAGCTGGCCGCGCATGCGCTGGATGTTGGCATAGGTCCATTGCTTGGGGTGAATGTTGCGCTGGATGGCGGCGTTCTCCGCCGGCAGCCCGAAGGCATCGAAACCCATCGGGAACATGACATTGTAGCCCCGCATGCGCATATAACGGGCGCGGGCATCCGAGGGTGTCATGGCGAACCAATGCCCCATGTGCAGGTCGCCCGAGGGATACGGCAGCATCGTCAGGGCATAGTGTTTGGGGCGGGAGGGGTCAATATCGGCATGATACAGGCCATCCTGGTCCCATTTCTTCTGCCATCGGGGTTCGATCTCGTTCGGGTTATATGAATCATATTTTTCGGTCATCAAATAATTCCTTTAGTCCTTTGATCTTTCAACCAGCCAGCAGTATGCATCATGCTGGCAAGGCTTTATTTTACAACAATATTGAGCACCTTGCCGGGCACATAGATCATCTGCAGGATTTGCTTCCCATCCGTGAACTTGCGCACCTGGGGCTGCTCAGCAGCCAGGGCCTGCACTTCGGCCTGGCTGGCCTCGGCAGGCACCTCCAGCACAACGCGCATTTTGCCGTTGACCTGCACGGCCAGGTTGACCACCTCATCCACCACCAGGGCGGGGTCCCATTCAGGCCACGGCTGGTGGTGAACGCTGCCGGTATGCCCGGTCTGGTGCCAAAGCTCCTCGGCAATATGCGGGGCAGAAGGAGCCATGAGCAGCATGAGGGTCTCGAGGGTTTGCAGGTAGGTCTGGGTTTGATGCCGGCCTGACCGGTAGAGCTCTCCCAGGTCATTGACAAATTCCATCATGCCGGAGACCATCGTATTGAACTGCATCTCTGCAATGCGCTGGGTGATATCCCGGATAAACTTATGCAGCCGCGCTTCCAGTGCTGGGTCCTGGGTTTGATCAGCCCCGCCGATGGGGTAGGAATCGGTGAACAGGCGCCAGACCTTATTGAGGAAGCGGCGGGTGCCGTTAATGCCGTCTTCGTTCCAGTTCACCTCCTGGGTGAAGGGAGCCATGAACATCGAGTACAGCCGCAGCGCGTCTGCACCGTAATCTGCAACCACTGCGTCCGGGGTGACCACATTGCCTCTCGATTTGGACATACGTACACCGTCGGAGCCGTGCAGAACACCCTGGTTGACCAGGCGGGGGAAAGGCTCGTTGAAGGGCAGCAGTCCGGCATCGTACATTACCTTGACCCAGAAACGCGCATACATCAGGTGGAGCACAGCATGCTCCGCTCCCCCCACGTAGATGTCGGGCGGGGCCCAATAGCGCACCGCTTCGGGGTCAAAGGCCTGCTGATCCTCCCCCGGGTTGGGGAAACGCAGGAAATACCACGAAGAGCAGGCAAACCCGCCCATGGTATCGGTTTCACGTTCTGCCGGGCCGCCGCATTCGGGGCAGCTGGTATGGACAAATTCCGGCAGCCGTGCCAGGGGAGAGCGTCCAGAACCATCGGGCTGGAAGTTCTCCATCTCTGGCAGCGCCACAGGCAGCTGGTCTTCCGGCACGGGCACCTCTCCGCAGGCCGGGCAGTGGATGATCGGGATCGGTGCGCCCCAATAGCGCTGGCGGGAGATCAGCCAGTCGCGCATGCGGTAGTTGACCTTCGCCCGGCCAACGCCTTTCTCCTGCAAGACTGAGATCATCTCCTGGATGCCTCTTTCAGAAGGCATGCCGTCGAACGGTCCGGAACTGATCATGATGCCCTGACCTTCAAAGGCGGCTTCCAGCGGGTCACCGTTATACTCCGGTGGGGCAATGACCACTTCGATCGGGATGCCGTATTTGCGGGCAAAGTCGAAATCACGCTGGTCGTGGGCCGGGACAGCCATCACAGCGCCGGTGCCGTAGCTCAGCAGCACGTAATCGGCAATCCATACCGGCACGCGTGCCTGGCTGAGCGGGTTGATCACGTAGCCGCCGGTGAAAACGCCGGTTTTCTCCCCGCCTTCGGCAGTGCGTTCGATCTCACTGCGGGTAACAGCCTGCGCGATGTAATCTTGCACTGCGCCACGCTGCTCGGCACTGGTCAGTTTTTCCACCAGCGGGTGTTCGGGGGCCAACACAAAAAAGGTAGCCCCATAAAGCGTATCCGGCCGGGTGGTGAAGACCGGGATGACCTCGCCCTCCTGGGTGCGGAAGTCGATCTCTGCCCCTTCGGAGCGGCCAATCCAGTTGGCCTGCATGGCCTTGATGTGATCTGACCATTGAATGGTATCCAAAGTCTCCAGCAGGGCATCCGCGTAGGCGGTGATCTTGAAATACCAGGCGGGGATTTCCTTTTTGGTGATGCCGGAATGACCGCGCCAGCATACCCCACCCGCCACCTCATGGCTGGACATGGTCGTCTGACAGACAGGACACCACCACTGCCAGTTAACATCCCGGTAGGCCAGGCCGCGCTGGTAGAGCATCAGGAAAAACCACTGGGTCCAGCGGTAGTAGCCCGGGTCGGAGGAATCGATCTCGCGTGACCAGTCGTAGCCGTTGCCGATGATGGTGAACTGGTGGCGGAAGCGAGCGGTGTTGCGGTCTGTGACCTGGCGCGGCTGCAAACCGAACTTGATGGCGGCCTGCTCAGTCGGCTCGCCAAAAGAATCCCATCCCATCGGGTGCAGCACGTTATAGCCGCACATGCGCATATAGCGGGAAAGGACATCGGTGGGGATGTAATTGCGGCAGTGGCCGACGTGCAAGCCGTCTCCAGAGGGGTACGGGAAAAAGTTCAGGCAGTAATATTTGGGCTTGGAGGTATCCTCTTCAGCAGCATAAGTGCCCTGCTGTTCCCAAGCCGTCTGCCATTTGGGTTCAATTGTTTGTGGGTCGTAGTTGGGATCCATGGAATTTTTCCTTTCACGTTTTGTAGCGGAGATTGGTTTAATCTTGAGTCTGCGAATACACCGAGCGTGAAAGGCGGAGGAGCGCGAGAAGGCAGCTTAAGCTCCTGTTTTTTGGATCTTGCGGGTTAATTCTCATCGCGAACCTCCTTTCCGGGTCGGTTGGCGGGAAGGTTAGGTCCTGGTTCAGCAAACAGGATCCTGCTGGACAGGGTCTAGTTGCTACCTCCCGACAAAAAACTACCTCACCAACTTAAACAAAAAATCCCTTTCGCCAAGGGACGAATGGGATTCCGCGGTACCACCCTGCTTGCCTGAGCCAGCCGTGCGGGCTGACGGGCCTCTCTGCTGTAACGGGCGTTCCCGTCTCCGGCTATGCGCCCCCCTGGCGTTCACCGTCAAAATCTGCCCTGTTCGGGCTGGCAGGCGAGTTCAGTTTGGAATGTGCTCTGTGGGCACGGTGCCGGGCTTCCACCAGGTAATCCCGGCTCGCTGGCAGATAACTTACTACTCCTGCGATATTGTATGCGGTTGTAATCGAAACCAGGTTTCGATCAAATAAATAGTGGACCTGAAGGGATTCGAACCCTTGACCNNCCAGTGGACCTGGCGGGATTCGAACCCGCGACCTCATCAGTGCGATTGATGCGCGCTCCCAACTGCGCTACAGGCCCGGGTCTTGGCAGTGAGAAATTTTACCTGACGCAGGGGTAGATGTCAAGAGGCACAAGCTTGGGTGAACACCTCCGGGTCGCCTATACCCACCAGGCAGGCGGGTTAATTTCCCGTTTGCGGGTCAATCAGCCAGACCATCTTGACCCCTTCCGGGCTGACTGAGACACTTTGCAAGACAGCCCGTTCGCTTTGCTGGCTGGCCTGGGCAAGCCGCTCGGAAAGGATCTGGTTATAGTTTTCCAGCATGCTTTCATTGATCAGGTTGCCGCTCACATTCAGGTTGGTGATCTGGCCTGCCAATCGCCCATTGACAGCCAGCAGCTCAATGTGGAAAGTTACATTGCTGGCAGCGATACCTTGAAACTGTACCGAATCTGCCTGCACAAAGACATAGCCATCTCTTAGCTCAAGCTGTAAATTCACAAAATTGGAGAGATCGACTGCGCTCTCCAGGATATTGGTGATCACCTGTAATGACAAATTTGTTTCCATCGTCAGCGCACCTTCTTCATTCCTCTCCAAGCTGAATAACCGGCATGAAAGGGTTAGTATCACCAGGGCACTGATTAGAAGAAGCATTGTAAATTTTTTCATTTCAACCTCCATACTGATAATCGTAAGGGTCAATTTTATCCGATTTTTGATCTTATTTGGTATCTGATTCAGAACTTCTGTATAATAATGCTAGGACGATCGGACTTAATTCATCATGCCTTTGATGGAAGGGGCCAGACAATGGGTAAAAAGTCACAAGAAATTCCCAGGCAATTTGCAAAACTGGAGGGGATGGGGGACCCAGTCGAGGCCTATGCGGCCAAAAGCTCGCTGCTGGTCAACAGCCTCCTGGCAGGATTCTTTGTGTTGGGATCTGGGGCGGCACTGCTGGTTGCCTCATGGATCGTCTGGCAGCGTTGGGGGCGTTATTACCCGCCGGTGATCTTCGAGGCTGTCTGGCCCTGGGTGGTTGGTTCTGCGATCTCCTTTGGGGCTGCCGTGCTGATCGTGTGGAGAACAGTTCAAAACCGAAAAAAAGCGGCTGTGATCTACACCAATGGCTTTGCAATTTCCGATCGCAAGGGGGTCAGGGCCTGGCATTGGGACCAGGTGGATGCGGTGACAGCCAATGTTATCCGCCACTACGCCTATGGCATTCCTGCCGGAACCAGCCACACCTACACCATCCAGACCTCCACCGGAGACAAATTGGTGTTCAACGATTCGCTCAAAAATATCGAGGGGTTTTTTGCCCACCTGGAGAATAACACCTTGCTGCAGCGCTACCAGCGCCTGGCAGAGGCCTACAACTGCGGACATCCGGTTTCTTTCGGACCCGTCAGCATTGGCAAAAAGCATGGAATCCAGATTGGCAGAAAAACTTACCCTTGGGCGGAAATTGAGGAAGTCGGAATCCACAAGGGCATCCTTTCCATCAAAAAGAAAAATGGCGGCTGGTTCAGCGGCACTTCAGAGCCAGCTGGTTCGATCCCCAACCTGCAGGTTCTGCTCTCGATGATCAGCCAGATCGTTGGCCTCAAAGCAGGTGAATAATTTCAGCCCGCCTAAGGCGGAGCAGAAAAAAACAGATTAAACCAAACTGATTCCGAGCCAGCTGAAATGGCCCGGAACTCCACTACCCTTATTTGGTTCGCCTATTTAGAGAATCTGATTAGCCGCAATTATCCATTGAGATAATCGTAGACCAAAAATAATACCGCTGGTAAGGCGACAAAACCCACCAGCCAGATCCAGCCTGGGAAGAACTCAGAGGCATCCACCCAATAAAAAACAAAGAATAAAACCAGGATTCCGAGGGAAGCCCACCCGCCAATGCGTTCCTTCCACCAGGCAACCAGCAGGCCGACAACACTTAAAAACATGAGCATCACGGTCGCCCAGGTAAACCAGCCTTCTTCTACAACATTTTCGGAACTGGGAAATAGGATTTCATTGACAGCAAAAAAGATCGCGGGAATACTCCAAATTCTCGCCACCCACCGTAAAACCAAAAACTTTCTATCTTGATTTTCCATAACAGCCATACCATCCTCCTCATGATGTAATGGGGGGCAGAGATCCATACTACTTCAGTACGTGAAGTGAATTCAATCGTGCCCCAAGCAACCAGTGAACTACCTGATCAATTTCAAATGACATTGGTCAATTTGAGTTTGATCCCATCGAAGCAGAGCATCGATCAAACCAGAAAGTAAGATTCGATATTCTAGTATACACAAATTTTTAGAGACAATGCAAATTTTTCCTCATAATTACAGCTGTCAACCCAGCATGCCACCACAACCAAATGCAGAAAAGGTGGTTAATTAATTCAAGAAACACAAAACCTGTCTGGCAGAGATTAAATTCCGCTCGCCATCCTCAAAACAGATCTGATTCCCGGAAGGAGCAAAACATGCACCAAACTGACCTTTATCCTTCAGATCACTTTTGGCTTGAAAAAGTCGGCCAGGGTCTTTACGCAGCCATCCACCGAGAAGGGGGAGCCGCCATCGGGAATGCCGGGATTGTAGATCTGGGAGACAGCACCCTGGTCTTCGACACCTTCATCAGCCCGGCGGCAGCCAAAGATCTTCGCCAGGCTGCCGAAATTTTGACCGGGCGGCCAGTTTCCTATGTCTTCAACAGCCACTATCACAACGACCATATTCGCGGCAATCAGGAATTCCCGGAGGCACAGATCATCTCTACAGATCAGACCCGGCTGCTGCTGCAAACGGATGGTATGCAGGAACTGGCATGGGATCAGGCCAACGCACCTCCAAAATACCAGCAATATCTGAATGAATACGAACAAAGCTCCTCACAAGCGCAGCGGGACCAGGTCCTGTTCTGGCTGGATTACTACCGCGTGCTGGCAGACTCGCTGGATGGGCTGCGCATCTGCGAGCCGCAGCGCACATTCAAAGACCAGCTGATCCTTTCAGGATCGAAACGCTCCGTGCACCTGCTCTGCTTTGGCGGAGGACACACCGGCAGTGATGGCTTTCTGTATGTGCCGGATGAAGGGGTTGCCTTCCTGGCCGATCTGCTGTTCGTTCAGTGCCATCCCTTCCTGGCCGATGGGCACCCCGAGAACTGGATTTCTATCCTTAAAAAGCTGAAATCCCTGGATGCCGATGTGCTGGTCCCGGGGCACGGTCCGGTTGGCAGTCAGCCAGACCTGGATCTGATGATCGAGTATATCCAGATGACCGCAGAAGCAGCCCAGCGCGCATCGAATGACGAAACGAATCCACTGCCTCCGCCGTTCGATACCTGGAAGTTTGATGGGTTCTTCTCGATCAACCTTGGGTTCATGTCTCGCTGGCAAAGCCAAAACCACTGACCCAAAATCACACCTCTAAAAAAGCCCGATCAGCCAGACCAGCCCGGCAGTCAGCGCGCCAGTGACCACCAGGCACACCGATCCAATCTCGGTATACACCAGGCCAGCCTGCAAGATCCTCATCCCATCAATCCTATCGTTCCACACCTTTGGTTTTATATTTCCTATCCTTAAATGTATGAGATATTTGGCTCTCAAACCAAAATCCGCTATACTTTTTTTATAGGAAAGCACCAGATGAAAACAACCATCAAATCGCTCAGCTCTTCCGAAGCAGCCCCCATTTTTAATTGGCTGCTCTCTTATGCCTTCACATCCACCCCACCGGTAGGCGAAGCGGAAAAGTTTGCCGAACGTAACAGGCATGTTGAAGGATATACCAACTTTGTGGTGCTCTATGAAGGTGATACCCCTTCTGCCTCGGCTGCCGCTGGCCCAATGACACAGAATATCCGCGGGGGTTTGGTGGACATGGCAGGTGTTTTCATGGTGGTCAGTCACCCCAGCCAGCGCCACAAAGGCTATTCTTTCAAGCTGCTCAGTGAACTGCTTAAACAGATGCGGGAGCGCGGCAACGGCTTCACCTGCCTGTACCCCTTCCGGGAATCTTTCTACGAACGCCTGGGATATGCCAACCTGCCCGGCATGATCAAAGCCGAGATCAATATCCATGCCTTGAAACCCCTGCTGAAACATACCTTCCAGACCAAGCTGGAATTGGCTGAGTTCATCCAACAGCCGCAAAGGTATTATGACTCTGTCAAACGCTTCCAGCAACACACCCACGGCATGGCCACCTTTAAGAAAAACTACCCTCCCGACCCCGAGCGGCACAAAGCCTGGGTGCTGACCTCCGAGCGCGATGGCCAGCCCGATGGTATGCTGGTTTACCATCTGCAAGGCGAATCCCCCACCCAATTTAAATTCAACGCTACCCGCTTTTATTCGCTCAGTAGCGAGACGCGCTATCATTTTCTGGAATGGATCGCCCGGCATATCGACCAGGCCAATGAAGTCAATATCAATCTGCCCGCCTTCGAGCAGCCCGCCGGCTGGTACAGCGACCTGAAGGTAAAGATCAGCACGCACGGCTTGGCCCCGATGGGACGCGTCCTGGACATCGAAAAATTGAACGGGCTGAACGCTGGCGAGGGCAGTTTCAGTGTCCGGATTATCGACCCGACCTGCGCCTGGAACGAAGGCAGCTGGCGCTTTGAAGGACAGTCTGGCAAGCTGAGCGTGAGCCGAACCAAACAGGCCGAAGACCACCTGGCCATCCAAGGTCTATCTGCCCTGGTATATGGATGCATCCCCCCCAGTCGCTTTAAGTTCCGGGGTTGGGGAGCATTTTCCGCAGATGTGGAGCACAGCATGCAGAGCCTCTTCCCACCCGCCATCCCATACCTGCATGAATACTTTTAATTGCCGCGAGTAAGATACAATTACGATCAAAATTTCATCCCAAAAAAAGGAAAAACCATGACCATTCCCGCAGAATTTATCATCCGCCGACAGGAGCAATGCTCCCGCGCCCTGCAAGCCGCCGGGCTGGATGCCCTGGCCCTCAACCCGGGACCCAGCCTGACCTATCTGACAGGCTTACACTTCCACCTGATGGAAAGACCGGTTGTCTGCATCTTCAGCCAGCACCAACCACCCAGATTGGTACTGCCGGAATTGGAAGCAGCCAAATTAACCGACCTCGCCTATCCGCTGGAAGCCACCACATATGGCGAGGACCCCAGCACCTGGCCAGGTCGTTTTTCAGATGCCTTTGGCAGTCTGGATGCCCGCAGGATCGGGGTAGAACACCTCACCATGCGCCTGGTGGAATACCGCCTGCTGCAAAGTGCCCTGCCCGGAGCGGCGTTTGAGGACGCCACGCAAACCGTCGCCACGCTGCGCATGTATAAAGACCAGCAAGAAGCCGATGATATGCAGAAAGCGGTGCAGATCGCTGAAACTGCTCTGGAAGCCACCCTGCCTCTGGTGCAGGTGGGCATGACCGAGAAACAAGTCGCCAGTCTGCTGGTGCAGAATTTATTGAAATGCGGCAGTGCAGGGCAGATGGCTTTCCTGCCCATTGTGTCCACCGGGCCAAACGGTGCCAATCCGCACGCCATGCCTTCCGAAAGAAAGCTGGCTGTGGGAGATTTATTGGTGATCGACTTCAGTGCCAGCCATAACGAATACATCTCTGACATCACCCGCACCTTTGCAGTGGCAGAATATACTCAGGAACAGCAAAAGGTCCACCAAACGGTGGTTGCCGCCAACCTGGCCGGACAGGCTGCTGCCGGCCCGGGGGTCGCCTGCGGGGATGTGGATAAGGCCGCCCGAGCGGTGATCAGCGCCGCAGGGTATGGGGAGTACTTCATTCACCGCACCGGGCATGGCCTGGGCCGTGAGGGCCATGAAGAACCCTACATACGCGCAGACAACCCCTTGCTGCTCAAGCCCGGCATGACCTTTACCATCGAACCCGGGATCTACCTTCCCAACCGCTTCGGCGTACGGATCGAGGATAATGTGATCATCACAGACAGCGGACTGAAAAGCTTTTCAACTTTCCCAAGGGAGCTTCAAGTGATCGGAAGATAAATGGAACACCACCAGATCATTCCCACCGCGGAACCTTTTTTCTACCCCGGCGGCACCACTGGCTGCCTGCTGGTGCACGGATTCACCGGTACCCCTAAAGAGATGCGCATGCTGGGCGATTTCCTGCACCGACAGGGGCACACGATTTTAGGGGTGCGCTTAACCGGGCACGCCACGAAAATGGAGGATATGATCCGCTCGCGGGCCGAGGATTGGCTGGCCAGTGTGGAAGATGGCACCCACCTGCTGCGGCCGCACTGTAAGAAGATCTTCCTGCTCGGCCTCTCAATGGGCGGGATCCTTTCGCTGATCCAGTCCTCACGTTTGCCGGTGGATGGCGTGGTGGCCATGTCCACGCCCTACCAACTGCCGATTGAATGGGCACGCCGGGCGCCCTGGTTGATCCGCCTGGTGAGCACCTTCATGCCTACACGGGAGAAAGGGGAGAGCATCTGGTTTTCACCTGAATTGGAAGCAAGCCATGTCCACTATCTGAAAGACCCGGTGCGCTCAGGCTATGAACTCTACCGGCTGTTTGTTATGATGCAGCAATGCCTGCCGCAGATCCAGGTACCCGCACTGGTNNCCACCTGGGCAGCCGCCAAAAAAAACTGGTCTGGGTAGATCAGGCCAATCATGTAATTACACGCGATGGCGATACCTCACGCGTATTTGAACCAATCGCGGAATTTATCGAAGACCCACTAGTCTAAAAGAGGAGCGGTGAAATGTTAGACACGATCTTTTCACAAAGTTTGGAGCTGACCTTTTGGCTGCAAAGCCTGGGAAACTGGCTGCATCCGGTTATGGGATTTTTCAGCTTCCTGGGGGAAGAGCAATTTTACCTGCTGGTCATGCCGGTTATCATCTGGGAGGTCGACTACCGGCTCGGCTTCCGGGTGGGTGTCATGCTGCTGCTGACGACTGGGGTTAATGAACTGTTCAAGATGGGTCTCCGCAAACCGCGCCCCTTCTGGCTCAACCCAGACGCTGCGAAGGCCTCCTCTTTGCCCCTCGGGTTTAGTATGCCGTCAGGGCATTCCCAAACCTCATTTTCCATCTTCGGCCTGCTGGCAGCAAGCCTCAAGCGCGGCTGGCTGAACGCGGTTTTAATTTTCACCATCCTGATGGTCGGACTCTCGCGCATCTATCTGGGAGTACATTTTCTTACCGACGTACTCATCGGCTGGCTGGTGGGAGCAGGAATGCTGATCGGCTTCCTTTCACTGGAAAGCCGGATTGGAAAATGGTTTACCAGCAAGTCCTTCGGGGCCAAAACCATCGTGGTTTTCACTTTTTCCATCATCATGATCCTGGCTGCATCGGTCATCATTACAAGCGCCGGGGATTACCAGCTTCCCCACGACTGGCTGGTGAACGCTCATATCGCGTACCCAGAAGAAACGCTAGACCCGCTCAACCTTGAGATTTCGATCACCAGTGCTGCGGCGATGTTTGGCCTGGCCATGGGATATTTTTGGGTCACTGAAGCCGGGGGGTTCAATGCCAACTCTGGCAGTTGGTGGCAGCGCCTGCTGCGCTTTGTGATCGGCCTGGCAGGGGTACTGGTTTTGTATATGGGACTGGGCTTAATCTTCCCTGGAGATCAGGACCTGNNTCAGCTACGCGCTGCGCTACCTGAGGTACACCCTGGTAGGATTTTGGATCTCAGGGATTGGCCCGCGGCTCTTCATCCGCAGTAAACTGGCCACCCCCACCACAGAATAAATTCTCAGACCCATCAATCCCAGCCAATAAATACAAAAGCGCAAGGCGTTAGAAAGCCCTGCGCTTTTTGGTATGGATGAAGCCGCAAGCAGGTACTCCTCAAACGAGGTTGTTGACGGCGATCAAACCGATCACAACCGATACCACGCTGGCCGCAACAGTCAGCAGTTGGCGGGTAGCTTCGACCAATCAAGTTATAGCTTCTTGTACAGTCATGACTACAACTGATTTGGCCAACCATTGAATAAGTTCAAATCGGGAAAGAATTTTTGAAATTTGTCAAGTTGATCTTCTTGACATTATAGAACAAATTTTCTATAATAATATTGGAGGTGTCCTATGAAAGCAAGAAACCCCAACCCCGGAGAACGAGAGCTTTACAACTTCATCCACCAATATTCGGAGAAGTACGGCTACACCCCTTCCTACCAGGAGATGGTAGACCATACCTCATCCAAAACCAAATCGCATATCGCCCACCAGTTGAAGAATTTAGAAGAGGCTGGCTGGATCGAAAAAATTCCTCATTTGCCGCGCGCCATCCGCCTGAACCACTCTCTGCCTGCACACCATTCCCAGGGGATGATCCCGCTGCTGGGGATCATCCAGGCCGGTGCGCCTATCCCCCTGCCCGGGACCGACTTTGCCATGTTCCTGCCGGAGGATGCTGTCGATGTTGGCTCGATGATCCCGCTTCAAAAGCGCCGGAAGGACCTCTTTGCCCTGCGCGTCCTGGGTGACTCGATGGTCGATTCGAATGTCCAGGATGGGGATATCGTTGTCATGGAAAAAGCGGTTCAGGCCAACAATGGGGAAATGGTGGCGGCCTGGATGCTGGAAGAAGAAGAAACCACCCTGAAGCATTTTTACAAAGAAAAAAGCCAAATCCGCCTGCAGCCAGCCAACCCCAAATACGAACCCATCCTGTGCCAGCCGAACCAGGTTCAGATCCAGGGGCGCGTGGTCATGGTCATCCGCACCTGTTAGGAAGCAGTCAGCACGACTTAAAAGAACAAGCCCCGGGGTAATACCCGGGGCTTGCAGTTTATCTCAGGAAAGCAGGCAGAGATTTACTCTTCCTCTTCCTTCTCTTTATCACGGGCATCCACAATCTCCTGCTGCAGGTGAGCCGGAACCCGGTCGTAGTGGTCTTCGACCATGGAGAAAACCCCGCGTCCACCTGTCATCGAACGCAGATCGGTGGTATAGCGCAGCATCTCCGCCAGCGGCACGTGAGCATTGACCACCGACCGCCCTTTTTCGGTATCCATCCCCTGGACGCGGGCGCGGCGGGTGTTCAGATCACCCAGAATATCGCCCATATATTCTTCCGGTACCACGATGCGCACCATCATGATCGGCTCGAACAGCACGGCTCCGGCAGCCCGAAACGCTTTCTTGAAAGCTTCGCGGCCGGCAATCTCAAATGCAACCGGCTTGGAGTCCACCGGGTGTTCTTTACCATCCGTGACAGCGACTTTAACGTTGTGGACCGGGAAACCAGCGATCACACCCGATTCCATCACGCTTTTTACGCCTTTTTCAATGGCGGGCATATAGTTCTGAGAGATGGCACCACCGAAGACTTCGTTGACAAACTCGAAATTCTCATCAGGCAGCGGCTCAACTCGCATGAATACTTCCCCAAACTGCCCGGCGCCACCCGACTGCTTTTTGTGCCGGTGTTGGGCTTCTCCCGATTTGGAGATCGTTTCCCGGTAGGGCACTTTGGGGATTTCAATATTGAGGCCCGTCTGGAACTTGGATTCCGCTTTGCGGATGGCAACATCAATATGCTGGTCACCCATCCCCTGCAGGATGGTCTGCTTGGTCGCAGCCTCGTTGTACCAGGACAAGGTCATATCTTCTTCGCAGATCCTGGTCAGGGTTTGGCCCATCTTGCTGGCATCTTGCTGTGTCTTGGGGGAAACCGATACGCGATACAAGGCATTGGGGTATTTGCCACTTTCAATGGTCAGTTTTCGTGATTTATCGCAAAGGGTTTGACCCGTACCAGTGACGCCCAGCTTGAGCACAACGCCAATATCACCTGAGTGCAGGTTTTTAACCGGGGTATGCTCTTGTCCTTTCGGGATGCTCAGGTTGCCCATGCGCTCTTCTTCATCCTTCTGAATGTTCCAAACCCGGGCATCACTTTGCAGCACACCGGAAAATACTTTAATGTAGGTGATCTTTCCGACAAAGGGGTCTGCAGTGGTTTTCCACACGTAGGCGGCCAATGGGCCAGCATCGCTGGCAGGAAGCTCTTGTTCACCAGTTGGGTTTTTCATCTTCTCTGCTGGCATATCGCTGGGAGAGGGCATTAAGCCGATCACCAGATCAAGAAGCTGATTGAGGCCTACTTTGGTATCGATATCGGTGATAATCACCGGGGCAAACAAATTCTGCAGCACCACGCTGCGCAGCCCTGCCTGGATCTCATCGGCTGACAGTTCACCGCCTTCCAGGTACTTCTCGAGCAGGGCATCATCCCCTTCAGCAGCAGCCTCCACCAGTGCCATGCGGGCTTCTTCAGCTTCGTCGGCCAGTTCGGCAGGAATCTCGACTGCAGGGCCGTTATTCGCCGGGTATGCTTTCATATCCAGCAGGTTGACGATCCCTTTAAAATGCTCTTTTTCTCCCCAGGGCAGCTGCAGCTTGATCAGGCGGATATCTTCGCTCAGTCGCTCCATGGACTGATACGCCTGCTCAAAATCAGCAGTATCGCGCAGCATGCGGTTGATCAGCACAAAGCGCGGCCGATTGAATTGGTTGGCATACGTCCAGGCAGTCTCGGTACCGACCTCTGCGCCGCCCACCGCGTCCACCAATACCAAAGCACCCTCGCACACTCGCAGCGCTGAAATCACCTCACCAACAAAATCCGGATAACCGGGGGTATCCAGCAGGTTGATTTTATTGTCTTTATGTTCGAGGGGGATTACCGAGGTTGAGAGTGAGAGTTGGCGGCGCTGTTCTTCTTCATCGAAGTCTGAAACCGTCGTGCCCTCATTTACGCTGCCCATGCGGTTAATTATGCCGTTCTGCACCAGCAGGGCTTCGGCGAGCGTAGTTTTCCCCGCACCACTGTGTGATACCATCGCAAGGTTGCGGAGCTTATCCGTAGTATATTCTTTCATTATGTGAGACCTTCCTTTATTAAAAAATTGCGTAAATCGCGAAAATAATTGCAAATTCAGAAGGATATTCTAATGGAAAGCCTGCCAACCGTCAAAGCATTGCATTTTGGTTGCCATGCCGCCGGTTATTATAAGGTTAAACAAGTCAAAGGAGAAGGGCATGCAGCCACGAGATCAGGACCAGCACCGCTCCCGGAATCTTTTATCCATGCAATCTGATGAACTGCACATAACTACATCAATCCCTTATCTGGTAGAATGCTGCTATGCTCCCACTGATCCGAAAATTAAGCTCGAGGTTATTCTTCCGCCTGTTTTACCTTAAAACCCCTCCCTGGGACAGCGGGATCTCCCCACCTGAACTGATCGCCTTTGTAGAGAAACACTCGCCTGGCCGTGCGCTGGACCTTGGCTGCGGCACGGGCACCAATCTGATCACCCTGGGCCAGCACGGTTGGCAGGTCAGCGGGATTGATTTCGTCCCCAAAGCCATCCGGCAAGCCAGGCGCAAAGCCCGCAAGGCCGGCCTGGATATGGAGCTGACTGTGGGTGATGTCAGCAACCCAAAGCTGTACCAGGGCAGCTATGACCTGATCCTGGATATGGGCTGCTACCACGCGCTCACTGCCGTTCAGAGAGCGCAATACAGAAAAAATGTGTCCGGCCACCTATCGAGCCGAGGCGCGTACCTGCTGTACGGTTTCACCTCAGAGGACGAGAGCCGCATCTCATGGCGAGATATCGCCGCCTTTGAAGAGCTGCTAACCCTGGAAAAGCGGGTGGACAGCCAGGATGCCAGCGGACCGGGCTCAGCCTGGTTCTGGTTCAAGGCCAAGGTATAATCGGCCTATGAAATTCCTCTTCTTGTTCATGGATGGGATCGGTTTGGGCCCAGACAACCCGGAAACCAACCCCCTAGCTGCAGCCGAGATGCCCAACCTGCACTCCCTGCTGCAGGGCAGCAAGCTGGTGGAGGGTGCTGCCCCGCTGGAAACCGCACGTGCCAGCCTGCTGGCATTGGATGCAAATATGAGCGTGGCCGGGCTGCCGCAATCCGCTACAGGGCAAGCCAGCCTGCTGACCGGCAAGAATGTGCCGGAAATTATCGGTGAGCACTACGGGCCTAAGCCAAACCCGGCCGTACGGGCTGTGCTGAATGGCGGCACCCTGTTCAGCACCCTTAAACAAGGCGGCTACCGGGCAGCGCTGCTGAATGCCTACCCCAAGCAATATTTCGAAGCTGTTGATTCCGGGAAACGTTTGTATTCGGCCATCCCCCAGGCAGTGGTTTTTGCAGAGATCGCCTTGAAGAGTGCGGAAGATCTGTATGCCGGTCGGGCACTTTCGGTCGACTTTACCGGAGAAGGCTGGCGCACGCATCTCAAGCTCGAGAATGTGCCCGTATTTGCGCCTCCCGAAGCCGGTCAGCACCTGGCCAGGCTGGCAGCCAGCCACGACCTGGCTTTCTTCGAGTATTGGCCCAGCGATATCGCCGGGCACCGCCAGAACCGGCAGGATGCCATCGACTTATTAGAGGGATTTGACCAGGTGCTGGGTGGGTTGCTGGCGGCCTGGGACGATGCGCAAGGCCTGATCCTGCTGACCTCCGACCACGGCAACCTGGAAGACCTGTCCACCAAGCGGCACACGAAAAACCACGTCCCCGGCCTGGTCATCGGCTCGCCGGAGCTGCGACAGGCCTTCACCTACGGCCTGCGGGACCTGACCGGGGTTGCGCCGGCCATCCTCCGCCACCTGGGGTTGTGATGAACATAGCGGTCTTTGGCACAGGCGGCGTCGGCGGGTATTTCGGGACGAGACTCGCACAGGCGGGGCATCAAGTCACTTTCATCGCGCGCGGCGCCCACCTCGAATCGATCCGGGCGCACGGCCTCAGCCTCGTCAGCCCCCTCGGCGGTTATGTCCTCTACCCCGCCCGCGCCACGGACCGGCCTCTCGAAGTCGGTCTCGTGGACCTCGTCATCCTGGGCGTCAAGGCCTGGCAGGTGCCTGAGGCTGCGCAGGCGATCCGACCCATGGTCGGACCCGGCACGATGGTCCTGCCGCTTCAGAACGGCATCGAAGCCGCCGGCCAGCTCATCGCTGCACTCGGCAAGGCGCCCGTCCTGGGCGGCACCTGCCGCATCATCTCAAAGATCGCGGGGCCCGGCGTCATCGAGCACATCGGGCTTGAACCCACGATTTTCGTCGGTGAGCTTTCCGGGGTGCCGGATGAACGCGTGAACCGGCTGGCAGGCACGCTGCGCGAAGCGGGGATCAGGACCGAAACGCCGAAGAACATCGTATCCGCACTCTGGCAAAAATTCATCTTCATCGCAGCAATCAGCGGTGTGGGTGCGGTGACGCGCGCGCCGTTCGGCCTCCTGCGCAGCGTACCGGAAAGCCGTGATTTGTATCTCCGGGCGGTGGAAGAGATCATCGCACTCGCCGTAGCCCGCGGCGTATCCATTCCAAACGGGTACGCGTCCGTCCTGGACAGAAACCTGGATGATCTACCCGCAGAAGGTACATCCTCCATGCAGCGCGACATCCATGCAGGGCTGCCGTCCGAACTGGAATCTCAAAACGGCGCCGTTGTCCGGCTCGCTGGGGATGCCGGATTGGAGGTGCCGGTGAATCGTTTCCTTTACCACGCGCTCCTCCCGCAGGAGCGCAAAGCGAGAGGCGAAGCATGAGCCACGATTCAACGCTCACGCGCACCGCAGCCGGGCTGGTTGCCTGGATTGCCCTGTTGAATTTCGGGGAATTTGAAGACTGGTGGGCAGATCCGGCCGTCATACTGCTGTTTGGAATGCTGGTCGTCGCGCCGGCCGCGCTGGACCTTGCCAGG
>DNGN01000058.1 GCA_003486225.1 Chloroflexota bacterium | reverse complement strand
GTGTAGTAGTCCACCTCCACCGGCACCAGATAGGCCAAATTCTGCTCCAGGTTCAACTCATCCACCAAGTAGCTCTGGCCTTCATGCATATAGATCGCCTCAGGATGCACAAACCAATCCGCACTGGCTGAGTCCACCTCGCCGACCGTCTTCCAGCCTTCTTCGGTTTGAGCATGCAGAATGATCGTATTGGGAGAAGCAGAACGCAAGGAGATTGCCTGGGCTGGGTAATCGTCCGCCATCCAAAAATATTTCCCTTTCGATTCATGCACCTGATTGGACTGCTCCAGGACATGCAGGAACTCCTCAACCTCCTCACCAGGCACATCTCCGAATCCTTCACCAGCATGAAAAGGCAGTTCAAAGGCCGCACAGCGGATATGCGCCAGCAGGATCAGCAGGTTATTAGGATTGATCAGGGCTTGCTCGGGGGAACTACCAAAGAAGAACTCCGGGTGCCGGGCCAGGAACTGGTCCAGCGGGTTGGCGGAGGTTGCCAGCACAGCCAGCGAAACATCCCGCGCCCTGCCAGCCCGTCCGGCTTGCTGCCAGGCGCCGGAAATCGTGCCGGGATAGCCTGCCAGCACAGCTGCGTCCATGCCGCCAATATCGATGCCCAGTTCCAGTGCAGGAGTCGCCACCACAGCCCGCACCTCGCCAGAACGCAGCCCGGCCTCGATCTCCCGGCGCTGCCGGGGCAGGTAACCGCTGCGGTAGCCACGCACCGCTTCCGGGTTACCCACCTCCAATCGCAGGTAATTTAGCATGACCTCGATCGCACGGCGGCTGCGCCCGAAGACAATGGTCTGAATCTGATAAGCCAGAAGGTCAGATGCCAGGCGCACACTCTCCTGCAGGACACTGCGGCGGATGCCCAGGTCCTGGTTGACAATCGGTGGATTGTAGATCAGAAAATGCTTCGGTCCGCGCGGCGAGCCATCATCATTGACCAGAACAGGTCTGGTTTCAGTTAATTTTCCAGCCAGTTCCAGCGGGTTGGCTATTGTGGCTGAAGTCAGAATAAACTGAGGAGAAGCGCCGTAAAACTGCGTGATGCGCTTCAAGCGCCTCAACACGTTGGCCACATGCGAACCAAACACACCACGGTAGGTGTGCATCTCATCAATCACCACATACTGCAAATTGGCGAAGAACTCTGCCCAGCGGGTGTGGTGCGGCAGGATTCCGGCATGCAGCATATCCGGGTTGGAAATGATAATCCGGGCATTCTGGCGCACCTTGGGGCGGGCTGACTGCACCGTATCCCCATCATAGGTACCCACCGGAACATGCTGTGCATCCGGCAGAAAACGGTTGAACTGCTCGAGCTCTGTCTTCTGGTCCTGTGCCAGGGCTTTGGTNNGCCTGGGTATGGGTCCAGACTGCCGCCTGGTGGCTGTACAGGCTGGGATAGCCGCGCCGCACCAGCGCTTCCGTCAGGGCAGGATGCAAGCCAAACGGCAAAGGAGCCAACTGCTCGAGGCGAGCTGGGATAGTATGCCATTCAATGATATTACCGCCGATGGTCGGTTCAGCGCGCCAGTGAGAAAGCAAAGAGGATAGCGACATGCAGGTATTATAATCTTAGTTATCCCCTTGCAGCAGCCGGGAAGCAGGCAGTTGGCCACACCACCTGGTGTTACAATATCTTCCTCGCAGAAACTATCCAAGAACCTGATGGCTAGGGATGGATTGCCCCAAACCGATGATGAAACTCAGCGTATATCAACTTGGCCTCGTAGAATACCCCGCAGCAGAAGAGCTGCAAAAATGGCTGGCAGGCGAGATCGCAGCCGGCCGGCAGACCCCTGCCCTGCTGCTGCTGGAACACCCGCACGTCTATACCTTTGGGCGACAGGGCAACCAGTCACACCTGTTGTGGTCTGCCGAAGAATTGAATAAAAAAGGCATCAGCTTGCATTGGACCGACCGCGGAGGAGACATCACCTACCATGGGCCAGGGCAATTGGTTGGCTACCCGATCATCCCGCTGGCGGATCTGGACACGCTCGGCTACCTGCGCAAGCTGGAAGAGGTCCTTATACAGACCCTGGCTGATTTTGGCATCCAGTCCGAGAGAGTCGAGGGGCAGACCGGGGTTTGGGTCTCCAGCGAAGGCGACAATCCCGCTCCCCAAAAAATCGCTTCCATCGGAGTGCGGGTGGATGCCAACCGCATCACCCGGCACGGCTTTGCCCTCAATGTGGCGCCGGATATGTCCTATTGGGATGGAATGCTGGCCTGCGGGCTGGAGAACCAGGCCAAAACCAGTATGGCCCAACTCCTGCCTCTGACGCCCTCCGTCGAGCAGGTTATCCCGCAGGTGATCGATCGCTTCTCTGCCGTTTTCAACGCCCAGGCAAGCGCCCTGTCCCTGCCCGATTTTCCTGGTGGGCGCAAAGCAAACGTTTGACACCTATTTGAAAAGTTTGTAAACTAAATACGTAAAGCCAAATCAATANNTTTCGAACAATCTAGGAGAAAAATATATGGCGCAATTTCAATTAGTTTTGCGAGTCGGTCCTTCACCGGGGAAAGTCTTCCCGCTGCTCAAAAACGAAATTTTGGTGGGGCGGGATATCAACAACGAGATTGTGATCAATGACGCAGAGATCTCTCGGAAGCACTGCCGGCTGAAGCTCTTTGGAAACGGTTACGTGATTGAAGACCTGGGATCAACCAATGGCACCTGGGTTGATGAGCAGCGCATCAGCGGGCAGCACCCACTGCAGCACGGGGATACCATACGCATGGGAGATAACATCACGCTGATCTTTGAAGCGGTGAATTTTGATGCTGATGCTACGGTTGCTTCTGCCAGTGCCGCTCCATCTACGGCGCAGGCCCAGCCGCAACAGCAATTCCAGCAGCCCCCGCAGCAGTACCAGCAAGCACCGCGTAAATCTCAGGGCCAGCAGTATGCAGGGCGTGTACCGGCAGCTGCCGAACCACCAAAGATCTTCGGCTTAAACCGGGGGCTGGCGATCGGCCTGGGCGCCCTGGCAGTGGTCAGCATCTGCCTGATTGCTTTCCTGATCTATGTGGATTCAAACTGCCTGTGGTGTGAAATCAGCTGGGATTTACTGCCAGGCTGCCCCTACACCGGCACCTGCCCATAGCTGGGCCCAACCCGAATTTACCTGACGCATTTTGTGCGATCAGTAGATGCACTCCCTTGGCTAAGAGCACCTGCCAGGGGAGTGCCAATTTTTTCACCACAAAGACTTCCTGGATGGTGATACCGCTTTCAAGTTCGCCACCATACCCAGTAAAATTCATCGCCGCAGTGCGAATAGGTGCGCGAAGAGCAGCCCATGATTGATGGACGACCTGGATACCCATCTATCAGCTTTCAACCAGATCATAAACCAATAGGACCATTCAATGTCTGAGAATGAAAAAATTTTCGAGATCAAAACAGAAAACTGGGCTTACGGCGGTGAAGTGATGGGTCGTTTGCCGGATGGCAGGGCTGTCTTTGTACCCTTCAGCATCCCTGGCGAACTCGTGCGCATTGAATTGATCGAAGAAAAGCGCGGCTTTGCGCGCGCCAATCTGCTGGAGGTTTTGGAACCCGTTCCTGAACGCATCCAACCGCGCTGCAAGCATTTCAGCACATGCGGCGGCTGCCATTACCAACATCTGCCATATGCACTTCAACTGCAGGCAAAAACCGAGGTGCTAAAAGACACCCTCTCACGCATTGGCGGTTTTTCACCAGAAGAACTTGAAGGGCTCCTCCGACCTGCTGTTGGCTCTCCATCCCCCTGGCATTACCGCAACCATGTCCAATTCCATCTCGATGAATCCGGTCGGCTCGGCTTCCGGGCATCCCGCTCAGATCAGGTCATTGCGATTGAGGAATGCTTCCTGCCGGAGGAAATTCTAAATCAGATCTGGCCGCAGCTGGAACTGGAGCCAAATCCCAGCCTCTCCCGGGTCGCCCTGCGCAGCGGTATCGAAGAAGATGCCATGCTGGTTCTGGAAACCGAGGACGATGAAGGACTCGAGTTTTCGCTGGATATCCCGCTGGCAGCCGTGCAGTTGGGACCGAGCACCCTGCACGTGCTCTCGGATTCAGCCGCCATAGAAATGGAAGTCCTGGATTACACTTTCCAGGTTTCTGCCGGTTCTTTCTTCCAGGTGAACACCTCCATGGCGGCCGCCATGGTCGAGCACCTGCTGGCCCACCTGCCCCTCACAGCGGAGAGCATCGTGCTGGATGTGTACTGCGGTGTAGGGTTGTTCAGCGCTTTTATCGCCCCGGAGGTAGCGCAACTGATCGGGATCGAGGAGAACCCCCTGGCCGTAGAAGACTTCAGCGAGAACCTGGATGCTTACGATAATGTCTCGATCTATGAGGCACCTGCCGAAGAGGTCATGTCTTTGTTAGGCCTACAGCCGGACCTGATCCTGGTAGATCCGCCGCGCGCAGGGCTTGACCGGTCGGTACTGGATGCAGTTGTGGATTTGCAGCCCAAGGTTCTGGCCTACGTTTCCTGCGACCCCTCCACTTTCGCCCGGGATGCCAAACGGTTGCGATCCGCAGGCTTTACCCTCGAACACATCACCCCTTTCGACCTGTTCCCACAGACATTTCACATCGAATCGATCAGCATCTGGAACTGCANNCATGGTCCTCGGCCATCTTTTCCAAAACCGTTAAGAACAGATAGAAATTCGGAATATTGCGCGACCATTGCGCAATCTTGATCACCCGTTTCCCTTTTTCCCAGATGCGAACTTGTCCTTGCCAGAACATGACCTTGCCCAGTTTATTCCAAGGGATGCGGGTTTTGTTGAAAAGGAGGGCGTCCTTGGTCAGGGTAAATCCACCGGATTCGTACTTGCCTCCCTGAGCCAGAGATTCCAATATTGCCGGGAGTTGATGCTCAACGATCTTCATCTGGACAAGCTCCTCAAAACTGTTGATTTTTCTAAGGGTCCTGTCCAGAATATATTTTTTCCCGAACGTATCCTCGATGGTCACTCGCACATACTTGACATAGATGATACTTAAGATGTCATAGCGAAAGGTCCGCACATGATCAAGATTCTTCCAATAAACCACCTCGGTCTGTCCTTTGCTGGTCAGCACAAAGCGGTCTTCAAAAACCTGGACCA
>DNGN01000317.1 GCA_003486225.1 Chloroflexota bacterium | reverse complement strand
AAAATCGGCCTGCAGGACAGCCTGGCCAGTCTGATCGTCGCGCCGCCGCATCTAAGCTTCAACCCGGATGGCCCAACCGTGGTGCTGGTGGTGGGCGTCAATGGATCGGGTAAAACCACCTCGATTGCCAAGCTGGGCAAGCGCTTTAGCGAGGGCGGGAAAAAGGTGGTGCTGGCTGCTGCGGATACCTTCCGGGCGGCCGCAGTCGAACAGCTGCAAAATTGGGGCAGCCGCCTCAACCTGAGGGTCGTCTCCAGCCACGCGGGAGCAGACCCCGGCGCTGTCACCTACGATGCCATCCAATCCGCAGTCGCCCGCAAGGAAGACCTGGTGCTGGTGGATACCGCCGGACGCTTGCACACACGTTTCAATTTGATGGAAGAGCTGAAGAAAGTGCACCGCGTTTCGGGCAAAGCCCTGCCAGGAGCCCCCCATGCTGTCTGGCTGGTGATGGATGCCACAACCGGGCAGAATGCCCTGCAGCAAGCCATCGCATTTAAAAACGCGGTCGATGTCACGGGCGTCATCCTGGCAAAGCTGGATTCCTCAGCCCGGGGTGGCATGGCCTTTGCCATCCAGCAAACCCTGGGCCTGCCGATCCTGTACGCAGGGTTGGGAGAAGCAGCCGACGACCTGCAGCCGTTTGACCCGGATGCATTTATCCAAAGTATTTTAGAGGCATTTGGACGCTGATCTCCACTGCCGGATGCCGAATAACATGATGAGGTTGTAGAAATGCAAGATTTAGTGGCACTTCTCTCTGAATACGAAGAGAAAATCCAAGCCCTCCTGGTGCGCCTTTGACCTGCCCGCCAAGGAGCAAGAACTAGCCGATCTGGAAAAGCTGTCTGAAGATCCGGCGATTTGGGATTCCCCGGCTGAAGCACAAAAATTGATGAAACGCATTGCGCAGACCCGCCAGCGGATTAGCGATTGGAAGAGTTTGGTGCAGCGCCTGTCCGATGCCCGCGAGCTGGCCGAGATGTATGATGAGAGTCTGCGCCCAGAACTGGAAGCCGAGGCAGCGCTGCTGGAAAAACTCGTCCATCAAAAAGAGCTCAACACCATGCTCTCGGGAAAATACGACCAGGGCGATGCCTTACTGACGATCAACGCGGGAGCCGGTGGGACCGATTCGCAGGACTGGTCGGAAATGCTGCAGCGGATGTACCTGCGCTGGGCGGAGCAGCACGGCTATGAAACTGAGGTCCTGGATATGACCATGGGGGAAGAAGCCGGGATTAAATCCGTTACCATTGCGGTAAACGGCCGCTATGCCTACGGCTACCTGCGGCCAGAAAAAGGTGTGCACCGCCTGGTACGGCTGTCTCCATTCGACTCCAACAACCGCCGCCACACCTCGTTCACCCAGGTTGAGGTGCTGCCTCAGGTGGAAGGCGACGCCGAGATAGAGCTCGACCCGGCGGATCTGCGCATTGAAACCTTCCGCGCTGGTGGGGCTGGCGGCCAAAATGTGCAGAAAAATGATACCGCAGTGCGCATCACGCACATCCCCAGCGGCACGGTCGTGTCGTGCCAGGACGAGAAGTCGCAGACGCAGAATAAAGAAAATGCCTTGCGGGTGCTGCGCGGCCGCATCCTGGAAATCAGGCAGCAGGAAGAGGAAGCAGAATTATCCAAACTGCGCGGCGAGTACCAGAAAACCGAATGGGGCAGCCAGATCCGTTCTTATGTCCTGCACCCCTATCAAATGGTCAAAGATCACCGCACCAATTTTGAAATGGGCAATGCCCAGGCAGTTTTGGATGGCGATCTGGATGGGTTCATTGAAGCCTATCTACAGAGTCAGATCAAAGCGGAATAATGCGTCCCCTCCAAGCAAACCAGACTTTCCTCAGGTATAATCAGAAAAAGGGTAGCTGTTTTCATCAATCCGCAGGCTGACCTCGACCAGTTCATCCGAGGATTTAGTGACTAATAGATGGATCAAGGGACAACCATGTACAACATCTTAATCATTGATGACGACCCCGCCACCACCAGGCTGCTGGAAGTATTGCTCACTCGGGAAGGCTATAACATCCAGACGGAAAACCTGAGCGACAACGCTTTACAAGCCACAAAACTCTTCCTCCCCAACCTGGTGATCCTCGACCTGATGATGCCCGGTGCCGATGGGCTGGATGTTTGCAGAGACATGAAGAAAGATCCCGACCTCGGCCAGATTCCTGTGATTATGTTCACCTCAGCCGACAAAGAAGAAATCCGGGACAAGGCCAGGGATGCCGGGGTAAATGAATACATCTCAAAGCCCATCCATCCCAACGACTTGAAACAAAAAATCCGGGAGTGGCTGGAAAAAAGTCCCACCACCGGATAAGTTAAAAAAACAAGGAACAGGGATAGATGCACACCAAAACCTCCCAAACGCGCTTGCTGGCGGGTATTGAAGGCGGTGGGACAAAATTCAACTGCATTTTGGCGTATTCCCCGAACCAGATTGTAGCGGAAACCCGCATCCCCACCACAAGCCCACAAGAAACGCTGGCGAAGGTCATTGCCTTCCTTAACGAGCAGAGCACGGCAGAAATCTCCGCCATCGGCCTGGCGATGTTCGGCCCGCTGGACCTCGATCGACACTCCCCAACCTACGGATATTTAAAAGCAACGCCAAAAAAGGGTTGGGGGAACACCGATTTGCTCACCCCTTTAAAACAGGCTTTTGGAGTCCCGATTGGGCTGGATACAGATGTCAATGGGGCTGCTTACGGCGAATATCTTTGGGGAGCCGCGCAGGGCCTGGATACATTCCTCTACCTGACCATCGGCACCGGGATCGGTGGAGGGGTGATGGCCAATGGCGCTCTGCTGCACGGTCAGAGCCACCCCGAAGCCGGGCATATCCTCATTCCGCATGATCGCCGCAAAGACCCCTTCCCTGGGGGGTGCCAATTTCACCAGGATTGTTTCGAAGGCCTGGCTTCCGGACCTGCAATGCAAAGCCGCTGGGGACAACCAGCCGAAACCTTGCCAGAAGATCATCCAGCCTGGGCCCTGGAAGCCCAATATATCGCCGAGGCTGTCATGAATTTTATCCAAACGATCTCACCGCAGAAGGTCATCCTGGGTGGCGGTGTGATGAATGCCAGTTGGCTATTCCCGCTGATCCGCCAACACCTCCAGAGCCGCATGGGCGGTTATCTCAGGCATCCCAACCTGCAGGAAAAGATCATGGATTATGTTGTCCCGCCTGCCCTTGGCAGCCGGGCAGGCGTCTTGGGAGCTATCGGGTTGGCTCAGCATGCCCTGGACCAGAAGGAAGACCTTTCCAGAACGGGATTGACAGCATAAAATGAGCGCCATGCCCTCCTCATCACATCTGCAGCCAGCTCCACAGGGCACGATCCTTGGGGTAGAGCACATCCCCACCACGCGTGGAGAAAAAATCCATACCCGCATTCTACTTAAAGGCCATCCACTTCCCATCCTGTGGCGGGGTGCAGACATTCGCCTGACCTGTGCGCCGGAATTGCATTGGGATGCAGACAAGTGTCTCTACTGCCAGCAATGCGACCAGGTCTGCCCGAAAGGCTGCCTGCACCAGGGCGATGCAGGCCTGGAAATCGACTACATCCATTGTGATGCGTGCGGTGATTGTGTCAAAGATTGCCCTTCCAAGGCCCTGGAGATGATCGGGCGCAGGACCACGGCTGGTGACCTGCTGCATAAAACCCTGAAGCAGAATTACTCCACCGCCCGCAAGATCTGCCGGATGACCATCTGCGGGGGTGAACCAGGCTGGCAAAGCGCTTTCTGCGCTGATCTGCTTTTCCAGATCGCAGCGGCAGGCATCCCCAGCAGGCTGGATACCAGCGGCCAGGCCGCATTTGAAAGTCTGCTGCCCCTGCTGGCAATCCCGGAACAGATCAACTTCGACCTGGTCTCCCCCAACCACGACACGCACCTGCAGATAACCGGCCAGGACAACCAACTGATCCTGGAAAATTTAAAGAAAGTGTGCCATGAGATTACACCCCCCACCCGCCTGCAGGTACGCACGCCTCTGATCCGCAGCCAAACAGCCACCGAAGCAGAGATCACGCAAACCGGGAATTGGCTGGCCGAACACCTGCTGCCCCACTGCCTGCATTGGCAGCTGTTTGAATCGCAGGCTTTTGACAGCCAGACGGATGCCTTCCAGAACGAGGAATGGCAGCAGTTTGAACGGTGGGCAATAAGCTCTGGATTTTCTGCCCACAACATCAGCATGTGCGACCGGGCCGGCCAGCCAATAACCTAAGCCAGGGCAGAACCAGTTCAGGCAAATCCCTCATTTGAATAAAAAAAGCGAGAAGCGCATACCTTGAGCTTCTCGCTATCCTGTTTAAGTGACTGACGTGCTGTTATTTCTTCTTTTTCTTGTCCGTTTTCTTTGAATCGTTCTTTGGCGCTTTCTTTTTCTTACCGTCTTTGGGGCTAGTTTTTCCAGGCATTTTTTCTCCTTTACTGGTAGCGAGAAATTTAACCAAGCGGCCAAATGTTCTCTGAAATTTGATTTATTGTAGAATCCACGGGTCAAAACTGTGTATAAAGGCTGTCACAAACCTGCGCGAAATTCTTTGCAATATCACAAAGTTCAAACTAACCGATCTTGCTCGCACGTTCGGACATTTCTCGGCGCAGCTTTTCCGAATCACGCGGATAGGTAAAGTAAAACAAGGTGAAAATCGCCCCACACACGATCCAGGGCACCGGGATCGTCCAGACCATCGCTTCGGTCAATCCGATCCGGTCTGCCAGCCAACCAGCATATACCGCAACCAGGGCTGAAAAACCATTCTCGATGATGGCCACCACCGAGTAAGCCACGCTGCGCAGTTCCGGCGGGGTGACGGCCTGCATCATGGGCTCTTTCGCGCCTTTTCCCGGCCAGCTGATCATCAAGGCTGTCACCAGGGACAAAGCCAGCAAGGCACCCAGAGACCAATTTTCAGTGCCGGTCAGCAGCCAGTAGCTCAGCGGGATGCCGCTGATGATAGAAATCTGACCAATCACAATCCGCCCGTACCTGGGGTTGACTTTATCCGCATAATCCCCCAGAATGCCGCCCAGGATATTGGATACAACTGTACCAATCACAATCCCGGCAAAGGCCACAGTGGCTCCGGCTTCGTCCAGGCCGCGGTCATTGACCAGCCAGGTTATAAAATACAAGCCCAGGATCACCCACGGCATGGTGCCGGCCATCCCCTGGCCAATGGCGACCCAGATGGTCGGTATGCGCAGCACTTTGGGCACATCCGAGACCTGGATGCGGTAGTCGGCGGCAGCTTCTGCGGTGATCTTGCCCTGGAGTTCAGGTTCAGATGCCCCGCGCACCGGCTCATCGACCAGGAACCAGACCACCAGACCGGAAAGTGCGCTGAACAAGCCCAGGGAGATGAACCCCCAGCGCCACAGGTCCGGGGTCGCCAGCATGCCCAGGCCCAAGGTACCCACAACGATACCAAAGATGCCCATGCCCTCCAGCAGGCCCAATGCCCGGCCGCGGCGTTCCGGCGGAAAGGCATCCGAGATCAGGGAGAAGGTGGCTGGCATCAGGCACCCCAAACCAATCCCGGAGATGGCCCGGATGACCAGCAGCTGGCCAAAATCATTGGTCAGGCCGCACGCCAGGGTCCACAAGCCCCACAGGCCAGTACCGAACATGATGACTTTTTTACGGGAGTAGCGGTCGGCAATGAAACCCCAGAAGGGGGTAAAGATGGCCTGCAGCAGGGTGCGGATGGTGCCGATGGTGCCCAGGTTGGTGTAGCTCAGCCCCCAGAGTTGCTGTAAAGTGGGGAACAAAACTGATATCGCCTGTTCCTCCCCCCGGTCGATAAAATACCCAAACGATAATGCGAATAGAGTCTTGGCTCTGCCGGATTTGGTCTCTGCATTGACTCCTTCAACAACAGTGTCCGTTGCCATTCAGCCTCCTCAATGGGAAATTAAAATAATAGAAACCAGTTTATCACATCTGAATTAGGATTTTAAGAAACTTTCAACTATTTTCAACCCCCACCTGGGCGATTCGTTGCTCCGCCAGAGTGAGGTATTCGGGGTTGATCTCATANNCACATCCCCGCGGTAGCTGAGCAGGCGCACCAACCGGTCCACCAGCGGCACCGGGAAGGGTGCCGGGTGCCCGATGCGTTTGGCCGATTCCGGCGGGATCTCCCAAACGGAGAGCGTCCCAGCCATGAACTCTTCCTTCTCAATATCGTTCTCCCCCCGGTCTGGACGTGAGAAAGACTGCTTGGCAAACACCAGGATATATTCATGCAGGTCCCGGAAGCGGGGCGATTTGGCATTCATCCAGCTGCCCCAGGCAGTGCTGCCGCTGGCACCGCGCGCCTTTTGCCAGATGATCTCGCCCATCGGCAGGAAGCCGAGCGCCAGGTGGGTCTGGTAAAAGAAAGCCGTCAGCGGGATATACGGCTTGCGCCCCAGGTTGGCAATATTGACCGCATAGCGGCCACCGGGACGCAATACGCGGTAGACCTCCTCCCCCACGCGGGAGATCAGATCGAGGTAATCCTGCAGAGAGAGGTCCTCATCGTACTGCTTGCTGACGTTATACGGCGGGGATGTGACTGCCAGGGCAATGCTGTTGTCTGGCAGGTGGTGCATATCCTCTGCGGTGTGGCAGTACAGGTGATCTGCCCAATCGCCGGGGGCCGGCACGTGGATCTCTTTCAGGGTTTCAGGAGGGGTTTCCTGGGCAAACCAGCGCTCCTGGTACAGCTTACTCTGGTAGAACAGCGAGGCATCGTGTGCTTCGCGTTTACCCACGCCAAAGGCAGAAGTGCGGGTGCCGGAATTTGTTTTTTGCTCCATGAATCGATTATAGCAAAGGGGCTCAAAACCTGCGCGCCTTTTTAGGCGCGAATAATTGTGCCTTCTGTTCCCCCTGATGGCCCGATATGGTTTAAGCGATTACCCGGTGGAAGAACGGCAGCCGATCCAGGGGTGCCGGATAGGCGCTGATTACCTGCGAGCCGCTGAAGCGCTCATCCGTCCAATGCTCCTGCCACTCACCCGGCGGCAGGAAGATATCCCGGCTGCGGGCACCTTTCTCGACCACAGGCGCAACCAGCAAGTCGTTGCCGATCAAAAATTGGTCCTGGCAGTCCAGGGCCCGACTGTCGCCAGGTGCCAGCCAAAATAGCGGCCGCACAATGGGCCTGCCTGTCTGGGCTGCCTGCTCAGCCAGAACCTCAAACAGCGGGGTGAATTCAAGATGCAGGTCGGCATACCTCCGGCAGATTTCGGCACACTCCGCACCAAACTGCCACGGCGTGATCGAGAACTGCATCACCGGCAGCAAGGCGTTAAGCTGGGTCCAGCGGATCATCAGTTCGGCGGTTGGCCAGCCAAAGGCAGGGCTGGTCTGGATAAAGTCAGGTACATCCGAAGCGTGCACGCCGGCATGCTCATCACCACTCTGGTTCTGCTTGCGCCGTTCGATGGCCGGGATGACCAGTTTGGTAATCAGGCTGCGCAGCGGCTTGGAATTGGGGAAGGTAAAATACCCATTGCCGCCGATCATATCCGGGAAGCTGAAAGGGTAGCCAGTGAGGGAGAGCTGCAAAGTGGCGGGGATGATCGAACGCAGGCCGTTATCCCGCCCCCAGGTGGAAAACAAGTCCCAAAGACGGAAGAGGAGCGGGGAAGCCTGGTTGAACCAGCCGGTACGCACTTCGCAGAGCGAAAAATTTCGCCCCACCCAATCTACATAAAGATGCGAGTACTGGTTGGCGGACGCACCCCTGCGCTGCAGCACGGCATCGCGCGGCAAGAACATGGCCTCGCCACCATCAAACTTGAACCCGTCCAGTCCCGTTGCTTGCTGCAATTGGCGCAAGCGCCGCCCAAACCATTCCAAAGCCGCCGGGTTGCTAACATCCAGCAGGTGGCCCATCCCCTGCCACCAACGCAGCAGGTAGGGGCCGCCGCCCGGGTGCCTCACCAGGTAGCCGTGGCGCTCTCCTTCCACTGAAGCCTGCGATTTGGGGTGTAGGAATGGGATCACCCAGGCGGTGACTTTAAAGCCCATATCGTGCAGCTCGTCGATCATGGCTTTGGGGTCCGGGAAGCGCTGTGGGTCAAAAGCCAGGTCGCCGTACTGCACCTGCCAGCGGTCGTCAATCTCCAGGATCTGGTACGGGAANNCCATCCCCCTTGCCTTTTGAATCCAAAACCGGGCGCTGGTTGAAAGGGATCTCGTCACCAATAACAAATTCCGGCAGATCCGCGGGCGGTTCATCCGGCTGGTTGATCCCCAGCTTAAACGGTGACCGGACGAGCAGCAGGATGCCATCCTGCTGGAAAAAAACCGGTGACATGATATTGGAATACCCGGTGGCACCCGCATCTGAGGTCAGGAAATCCGACAAGGGCAGCATGGCTTCGCTCAGGTCCCAGGCCTGGTTGACCAACTCGCCGATGCCAAACCAGCGCCCATCCAGCTGGAAGCGGTTCTCGACCTGGGAGCCCTGCCAATGGAAGCTGAGCCTGATGCCGTCCTGCACCAAAGTTAATTCACCGCCCTGGGTTTGCAGCCGCAGGCCGTTTTTGCCGCTCTCCATATTTTCGAATGCATAGCTGGTTGAAAGATGTAAAACCGAGGACTCTCCCCTGAGGATCGTGAATCGCACGGGGTCTTTTTCAAGCAGGTAGCTGATCAGTGTAAGCGGCTGCATGAGTTCCTCCTGATTATTTTTACCACATCTGAGCGAGAATGGATTAAAATAACCCGCTGTTGCCGCCATTAAAGAAGAGACCGCATGCCAAAACTCATCCACGACTGGGAAAACCCAGAAATCTTTCAGGTCAACACCAGGCCAGCCCATACCACCAGCCGTTTTTTCCCGGACCGCGCGACGGCCCTGAGAGGTGAAGAATCACCCTGGGAACGCAGTCTAAACGGCCTGTGGCGCTTCCATTGGTCACCTAACCCGGCTGGGAGCCCGAAGGATTTTTACCGACCAGACTATGATGCCAGCCAGTGGGCGACTATCCCGGTGCCCGCCAACTGGGAAATGCATGGCTACAGCCTACCGCAGTACATCAATATCGGGCCGCGCCCCGGGCTGAGCAAAAAACGCATCCCAACGATCGATCACCAGCGCAACCAAATCGGCTGCTACCGGCACACTTTTACCCTGCCCGGCGATTGGCGGGACATGCGCGTGCTGCTGCGATTTGATGGTGTGCGTTCTGCCTTCACCCTTTACCTGAACGGGCAAAAAGTGGGCTATAGCCAGGGTTCCAACACCCCGGCCGAATTTGAGATCACCCCCTACCTGCAGCCCGGGGAGAACCTGGTGGCGGCCGAAGTCTACAGCCTGTGCGACGGCACCTACCTGGAAGACCAGGATATGTGGCGGCTCTCCGGTATCTTCCGGGATGTGACCTTGTGTGCGGTTCCCCAGCTACACCTGGTGGATTATTTCCTTTCCAGCGAATTCGATGCCAATCTTGAACATGCCGCGCTGCTGGTCCAGGCCGAGATCGAGCAGCCTGCCGACCAGCCTCCCACTGGCTGCAGCCTGCGCATCAGCCTGCTGAACGAGACCGGGGAAGGGGTTGGCGAGGCGCTCTACCTGCAGGGCACCACCCTGCCGGATGATGTCTCCAACCTGTGCCGCTTGCAGGGCCAGATGCCAGTGCAGGCGCCCCAAAAATGGTCAGCCGAGGTCCCAAGCCTGTATACCGTGCTGATAGAAGTGCTCAACCAGGCTGGCAGCGTGGTCGAGGCGACTGCGCGCCCGTTCGGTTTCCGCAAGATCGAAATCAAGCACAGGCAGATCCTGGTCAACGGCCAGCCGGTGATCATGAAAGGGGTCAACCGCCATGAATGGGACCCGCTCACTGGGCAGGTGATGACACCCGAACGCATTGAGGAAGATATCCGGCTGCTCAAGCAATACAATATCAANNTGATGGATGAGACCAACCTGGAAACGCACGGGGTGTCGAAGCACATCCCCGGCAGCCGGAGAGAGTGGCGGGCTGCGGTGGTCAACCGGTCGGAGCGCATGGTGCTGCGGGACCGCAATCACCCCTGCATCCTGTTCTGGTCGCTGGGCAACGAGGCCGGCCACGGAACGAACTTTGAGCATATGAAGCATGCCGCCCTGGCCCTCGACAGGACGCGTCCCTTCCACTACGAGGGCGACCATTTCCATGTGGTCTCGGATGTGATCAGTACCATGTATCCTTCACCCGAAAGGCTGGAGCAGATTGTCCAGGCGGAGAAAACCATCCGCTTTCACGATTCGGAGGGCATCCTGGGGGTGCGTGTACCGCCAGAGGTGTATGGCAAGGTCCCTGTACTGATCTGCGAATACACCCACGCCATGGGCAACAGCGTCAGCCAGCTGGACAGGCACATGCAAATCTTCGAGCGCTATCCGCAGGCGGCTGGCGGCTACATCTGGGATTTCATTGACCAGGCCCTGCTGAAAAAGACAGCCAATGGCCAAGATTTTTGGGCCTACGGCGGCGATTTTGGCGACCAGCCCAACGACAGTTATCTTTGCATCAATGGGCTGCTGGATGCCCAACGCCAGCCGCACCCGCACGCTTTCGAGGTCAAAAAGCTCTACCAGGATGTGGCTGTTGTGCCGCGGGACCTGGTGGCAGGCAAAGTGGCCGTGCGCAACAAACGCTGGTTCAGCAACCTGAGCGATTACCGCCTGGAATGGGAACTGCTCGAAAACGGCCGCAGCATCCAGCACGGCCAGCTGGCACCGCTTTCCACTCCCCCCGGGCAGGAAGAGGAAATCCAGCTGCCCTACCATCTCCCGCTGCCGAAGGCCGGCGCAGAATATCACCTGACCCTGCGCTTCCGCCTGGCCGAAGCCACACCCTGGGCAGCAGCCGGTCACCTGGCAGCCTGGGAGCAGTTCCCCCTGCCGCTTCCCACCCCACCCGCCCCTCAACCGGACCTGGACTCCATCCCGGCGGTGGAGATCGATTTCAAAGATGACCAGATCCTCCTGCTGACCGAAAATGTGCAGGTGCAGTTCGACCCACAGCGTGGGCTGCTGAGCGGATACCAGATGGACGGCCAGCAGCTGCTGGCCTCCCCCTTTTTTCTTCCATTTGGGAGGATCCCTCGGTGGAGAAACTCAGTTTGCTGCTTTTTTGTTGTTGCTTTTGTTATTGTAATTATCTAAGACTTGCTTTTCATTTCTCACAGGGAGAGTGATGGGGACTATGTTCTTATGCCAGAGGATGATGATGATGAGGAAGAGGAGCGAATGATGGAGGAGAGGGCCACCAAGATTGTTGATCCCGATCTTGGATTGGGGCAACAGGTGTATTGGCATTGGTT
>DNGN01000211.1 GCA_003486225.1 Chloroflexota bacterium | reverse complement strand
ACCATGAAAGTGGACTGCCCGGCATGAATCTCGTCCTGAGCGCCGATGCGGGTAAATATCCGGTCCACCAGGCCAATCCTGGCTTCTGCGGCAGGTACGTAGCTTCCCATTTGGGCCAACAAGGCGATCAAGGCAACTTGCCTCAAATAAGTGGATTTCCCGCTCATGTTGGGTCCGGTGATCAGACGGATGCGCTCGCCTTCCTCGAAGGTGACATCGTTCGGCACAAAGCGCTCCCCGCTGCGCAGGGTATGCTCCACCACAGGATGCCGGCTATCCCGGACTTCCAGGACATCTTCTGCCACCACCTGCGGGCAGCTATAGCCCTGAATTGCAGCCACTTCTGCCAGGGTGCTCAATACGTCAATTTCTGCAATCGCCCGGGCTGTGGCCAAAAGCTTTTGGCCGGACTGGCCGATCGAGGTGCACAGATCCTTAAATAGCCTGAGCTCGATCTCGTGGATGCGTTCTTCTGCATGCAGGACCTGGGCTTCGTAATCTTTCATCTCCGGTGTGATATAGCGCTCAGCATTGACCAGGGTCTGCTTGCGGATGTAATTTTCCGGCACGGCATCGGTATTCGATTTGGTCACCTCGATGTAGTAACCGTGGACCTTGTTATAGCCCACTTTGAGCGATTTAATCCCCAGGCGGTCCCGCTCGACCTTTTCCAGCCCGGCAATCCACTGGCGTGCAAATTCCGAACTTTCCAGGACGGCGTCCAATTCTTCAGAATATCCCGGGCGGAAAATCCCGGTGTTCTGCAAGGTGGCGGGGGGTTCATCGGCCATCGCGGTTTGCATCAAAAGCAGTTCCTCTTCGCATAAGGAGAACCTTGCAAGCAGTGCGTCTAACGGCCCGCCATTGGCCAAGATCAAGCCATAAACTGCCGGAATCTGGTCCAGAGTCTGGCGGATTGCCACCAGATCGCGTGGCTGCGCCGTACCCCCCACCACGCGATTCGTCAGCCGTTCGAGATCATTTAAAGGCTTGAGTGCGGAGCGGACCTCGGCCCGTCCCAGCCCATCTTCAAAAAAATAGGTTACGCCGGATTGCCGCGTGGTGATGGCAGCGACATCCAGCAGCGGCCGGCTGACCCATTGCCCCATCAGACGGGCTCCCATGGGGGTGATCGTTTTATCCAGCACACCCAGCAGCGAGCCCTTTACCCGACCATCCCGGAGGGTCTCGGTCAATTCCAGGTTGCGGCGGGTATTCGCATCCAGAACCATAAACTCATCCAGGCTGTAAAAGTTGATATTTTTGAGCAGGTTGAGGGCAGCCGGTTGGGTTTCTCGCAGATATTGTAAGATCCCCCCCGCGGCGCGCACGGCAAGAGAGTGCCCGCGCAGCCCAAACCCGTCCAGGGAGGCCACTTCAAAGTGGGTGCGCAGGTTGTTTTCACACCGGCCTGGTTCAAACCGCCAGGCCGGCCAGGCTGTCTGAAAGCCGGGAAAGCCGTTACCGAGCTCCGCCTCTGTGAGTGAATCCGGCACCAAAACCTCCGCCGGACGCAGCCGGTTGATCTCTGCCCTGACGGCGTTACGAATATCCGCACCTGCGATCTCTGTGGTGCCAAACTCACCCGTCGTAATATCCGCGTAGGCCACGCCGGCCCGCGAATCTTCGATGACCAGGGCAGCAAGGTAGTTATTGCGATCCCCTGGCAGTAATCCGGGCTCAACTATCGTACCGGGGGTGACGATCCGCACCACCTCCCGCGGCATTAAACCATTGACCGGTTCATCCCCCACCTGTTCACAGATGGCGGCATGATGACCTTTTTCGATCAGGCGGGAAAGGTAGTTTTCCATCGCATGGTGCGGAATACCGGCCATCGGGACGCGCAAACCTTTGGCAACATTGCGGGAAGTGAGAACAATATCCAGTTCCCGGGCTACCAGTTCAGCATCATCATCAAAGGTTTCATAGAAATCCCCCAGGCGAAAGAACAAGATCGCATCACGGTACTTGGCTTTGATATCCAGGTATTGCTGCCTGACAGGGCTTATTTTTGATTGCGGACTCTCGGACATACCACCATTCTAAGATGGGCTGTGGATTTGAGCAAGGATTAACCTGACGAATCTATCTGGCGTGTGCCTTTTTCCTAAAGATAACCATCATTTTGATCAATCTCGTTCAGATCCAATATTTCTTTAACATTTCAAATACGGTATAATCAAATCACTATACATGCGACGAAAGCGAGGTAAAAGATTATGGCAAGTGTAACGTATGANNTCAGGTTGTGGCAAATCAACAGCCCTGAGATGTCTGGCTGGGCTGGAAGAAATTTCAGAAGGTACGATCAAGATTGGGGAAAAAGTGGTCAATGATATTCCCCCGAAAGACCGTGATATTGCCATGGTCTTTCAATCCTACGCTCTCTACCCCCATATGTCCGTATTTGACAACATGGCCTTCGGTTTAAAACTCCGCAAGATGGACAAAGCCGAGATCAAAAGCCGCGTGAAGGATGCCGCCCAAATCCTGGGGATCGAAGATCTACTGAACCGCAAACCGCGCCAGCTTTCCGGCGGTCAGCGCCAGCGCGTAGCACTTGGCCGCGCCATTGTGCGAGAACCGAACGTCTTCCTGCTGGACGAACCGCTATCAAACCTGGATGCCAAATTGCGCGTTCAAACCCGTGCAGAGATCAGCAAACTGCACAAGCAACTGGAAACCACCTTTATCTACGTGACCCATGACCAGACGGAAGCCATGACCATGGCCGACCGTATCGCTGTGATGAAATTTGGCATCCTGCAGCAGGTTGACACACCGCAAAACTTGTACGACTTCCCTGCCAATAAATTCGTTGCCGGCTTCATCGGTTCCCCATCTATGAACTTCTTCGATGGCCGGATCACCCAAGATGACGGCAAGCTCTACTTCGATGGTGAGTCTTTCGCTGTGGAAATTCCCGAGAGTAATAACGCGGTTTACCAGAATTACGTGGGCAAACAGGTCTCCTTTGGCATCCGGCCCGAGGACATCCATAACCCTGCATTCCAGCCTGCTGGCATCAAACCGTCTAAAGTACGAGCCAAGGTTGAGGTTACCGAGCTCATGGGAAACGAGATCTTCGTTTACCTGAATACAGGCAGCCACTCCAGTTATATTGCGCGGGTAGATCCGAGGTCTAAATTCCATATGGACGAGGAGATTGAAGTCTCTTTCAATATGGAAAATGTACAAATCTTTGATAAAGAGACCGAAGAAGCTGTCCGGTAGCCTGCCAATTTAGTTTTATAATATCCCTGTAAATATTTACAGGGATATTTTTTTTAACTGAGAGAAGGGATTTGGTATGCCATTTGACTATCTAACAAACCTGCTGGAAGACAACCACAAGAAAATCGTGCTCCTGGTCCTTGATGGATTAGGAGGTCTGCCAATGCAAGCTGGTGGCTCCACGGAACTCGAAGCTGCCCATACCCCCAACATGGACCGGCTTGCAGCTGAAGGAAGTTTAGGCCAAACGATTCCCATCCGCCCTGGAGTCACCCCGGGGTCCGGTCCGGCGCATCTGTCGTTGTTTGGTTACGATCCGATCGAATATGTCGTGGGGCGCGGTGCCCTGGAAGCCTGCGGGGTTGGCCTGAACCTCAAGCTGGGAGAGATCGCGGTGCGATGTAACTTTGCCACCGTGGACGAAAACGGCAACATCACCGACCGCAGGGCGGGCCGCATCTCCACAGAAGATGCACTGCCCATCGTGGAAAAATTACAGTCCATTTCCATTCCCGGCGTGGAAACGATTGTCCAGCACGTCAAAGAACACCGCTTTGCCATCCTGATGCGAGGAGAAGGCCTCTCCCCGGAAATTGAGGATACAGATCCCCAGGCAACCGGCGTGCCAGTATTGCCGATCCAGGCCTACGATGCCAAAGCTGAGAAAACCGCAGAAATCTTCCGCCAATGGGCTGCGAAAGCCAAGCAGATGATCGCCGACCAGCCGAAAGCCAACTCGTTTACGATGCGCGGGTTTGCCACCAACCCCGGTTTGCCCCAATTTGACCAGGTGTTTGGACTGGACGCCTGCTGCATCGCGGTTTATCCGATGTATCGCGGCGTGGCGGACCTGGTTGGGATGAAAATCATCCCGTTTGAGGGTGAGACGCCCAAAGACGAATTCGCTGCCGCCCAAAAAGCATGGTCGGAGCACAACTTCTTCTTCATCCATGTCAAAAAAACCGACAGCATGGGGGAAGACGGGAACTTTGAGGGCAAAGTCAAAGTCATCGAAAGCGTCGACCAGGCCCTGCCTGACCTTCTGGCGCTCAAGCCCGACGTCCTGATCATCACCGGCGACCATTCCACTCCCGCAAAAATGAAATCGCATTCCTGGCATCCAGTGCCCTTCCTGTTGTGGTCTCCTGAACTGGGCCTGCCAGACGCGCAAACCAGATTCGGTGAACGCTCCTGCGCCGTAGGCGGCCTGGGCACCTTCCATGCCACCCAAACCTTGCCCCTGGCTTTGAGCCATGCTGGCCGATTGACCAAATACGGGGCGTGATCTGAGGAANNCTTTGGGACAGTTATGGCACACTATAGGTGTGCCATATTTGCATCATCACACTACAGGAACATTGGAATGGCTGAGAACTATCAAACAAGTTTAGAAAGCTCATCGGGTGCATATCTGATCGTAAATAGCGAAGTGTACCAAATCAATGGAGCGCTCACAAATTTGGGTCGAAAATTGGATAACCATATTGTGTTGAACGATCCACGCGTGTCGCGCAACCACGCCCAAATTCGCATGGTGGATGGCCATTACATTCTCCTGGATCTCAACTCCACTGGGGGTACACTGGTGAACGGCAAAAAAATAAGCAAAAGTGTTCTTTATTCGGGTGATTCGATCTCTTTGGCTGGTATGGAACTTAAATTCGTACAGGACACCCCCAGAATGATTTCCAAAGCCATGGAGCGAACCGGGCCGCTAAAAAACTTCAAACTCGAGGAAGTGCCCACGTTCATCATCAAAGACCACCCCAACTCTTTGCAAGGAAGGGAGGACTAAAAACTTAGTCTCTCCTATTCTTGGCTTGCCAGAAGGCAAGCGCTGGAGTTTACTCCAGTAAAAAAAACCACCAGCTGTCGCCTCCAGTTGGTGGTTTTATTTTNNCAGCCCGTTTCCGCAGCCCCAGCCAGAGAATCAAACCGCCGAGGAAGGAGAACACGCCCACCAAAATAAAGGCATCCTGCCAAAACTTCTCAGGAAACAGCCGAATTAAGGTATCCGAATAAAGGAACAGCCAGCTATCGCCTTCGAAGAAAATCCGATGGAAACCCACAAAGATCACATCAAAGGAGAGCAGCATGACCAGAATCAGCGCACCCAAAACCATAATCGTGCTCATGCCACCAATTGACACCATTTCCCGGAATTTTTCCAGCCAATTTCCGCGCCAAGCCCAGAGCCAAATCATCCCAAAGAGAGCGATAGAGACATACCACACTTTTAGGAACAACAGGGTCAGCACCTGCACATCAACCATATGGCTGAGCTCGCGTTCATTAAACAAAAGCGACCCATCCTCAAACTCGAGGTCTCCCAGGAAAGACGGCTCTGCCCCATTGAGCAAAAATTCCAAGGCCATTGGAGCATAGGTCAGGCGCTCATCTTTGGTCATGCCGTAAGTATCCGGGGG
>DNGN01000061.1 GCA_003486225.1 Chloroflexota bacterium | reverse complement strand
CCCTGGCCGTCTTCGTTGATATTTCCATTCCAGGCACCAAACCCAACTACGCCGCAGATCCGGTTCTCAGGGATGCCAAGATGATCCAGGCTGATCGTATCGCTCCCGTTTGGATCAACCCGCACCCGCCGGTAGAAATTGTACCCGTCAGAGTCCACCTTGCGCATGCACATCACCGAAAAATACCAGTGCTCGCCATTATTGTGAGTTTTAAAATCTGCATTCAGATACCAGACGTTGCCCTCCGGGATCATATTGGCATAGATGATATTTCCAAAACCGCCTTCCTCGATATCCCCATTCAGAGCAGCCATCCCGACGATACCGCATTCATGGTGCTCCGAGGAAATACCCGTATTCAGATGCATCGGGCCAGCGCTTGAATAGGTCTGGAATACCACCGAATTGGAGGGGAAGTCAGGCGTAGCCTGTAATAAGGGAATCATCGGTATGATGATTGGTTTAATCGGTAAATAGACAATCGGCTGGCTAACTACAACCTCTTTGGTTACTGATGAAAAGCCCAGGTCATTCTCTACTGTCAGGTTGACCGAAAAGGTGCCGGCATCCTCAAAGGCATGGTCTGCATCCTTGGTAAAAACTGGCAGGCCTTCACTGAAATTCCAGGACCAACGCAATGGAGTACCCGCAGAGGTATCCACGAAGGAAACCTGAAGGGGAGCATCCCCTGTTTCCGGGACCATCACAAAGCTGGCCTCAGGCAGCGGCCCCGGGATAGAAACTACAGGCGCGGAGATGGTGTTTCGGTTCACCGAGCTAGCCGGGACCCAACCTTCTGATCCATCATAATCGATCTGGAACCAGCTGCCATCTCCATTCTGGCCGAGGACTTCATACGCTGCCCCAGATTCAGCCCCACCGATCACATGGTAATTGGGTCCCGGTCCCTTGAGCACCTCTACGCTTGCAGCGTTGATCGTCAGGCCTGCCAATGGTACCTCGGTTGGCACGACCTCCTGCCCGGGGAAAACCACCGATAAAGCATTCTGTGTTTCTGCACCCGGCCATTGGAATACCACCCGAGATCGTTCGGGGATGGTTGAAAAATCAATTCCCTGCAAGTTTAATTGGATCTGGTAAGGGCTGGTCAGGAATGGATACAGCGCGGTCGTTTCGATGCGGTTGCCAGCCTCATTCACAATGTAGGCAGTGGGCAGGTTGGCTTGCTCGTAGTTATACCCGCTGATCTTTATGACTGCATCTGTAAATACGATAACCTCCCCGACTTCTTCCAGGTTGACCTGGTCGGGGATGATCTGGCACACCCAGGGAACCGGCAGATCATCATCCGGGCTTTTACCAGAGATGATCTCCCGCAGCCGTCCCACCAGGGTGCGCCCAATAAATTGATCCACAGTTTCTCCGGCACGTGCTCCCAGAAAATCAACATTGCAGCGGAATTCAATCCCAACGGTCGCTACCACCTGCTGCGTATTTACCCTGGCATCCTCCATCAACGCACTGACCTCGTCCGCAATGTCCGCGGCCACGTTGGAGGTGGAGGTTTCCAGCACCTGGATGATCTCGGTCATCGTATTTTCCCATTGACCAGGCATATCTTCAATCGTGTTGATCAGGTTATTGACAGTAGCATTTGTCTCAGGATCAAGGCCCAATTTTATCCCGACACCTTCTTCAATGATATCCAAAAGGGTATCCACCCGATCCAAAGTTTCCTGCTTGAAACCGAACTCGATTCCCTCTGCAATCGTTGCATTGAGGTCATCGATCATCGCCCTGGTTTCTGGGCCCAGCTCAACACCACGGTCGAGCATATCGTTGAGGTCATCGATCCGGCTGAGCGTATCCGGTCCCAGCTCTGAAGTGGTTTCAATCTCAAAACGTTTGGGTACAAGACTGCAGGCAGTTGATAATGCCAGGATGGATATGATTGTTATTAAGCAGAGAATTTTTTTCTCTTTCATCGGAAATGTCTCCCTTGTCATTAGAAAGTACCTGAGCGTTCCAAAAGGTAGGATGATTTATTACATAATACACCAAATTACATGTCATGAAACCTGAAACCTGATTAAGATGCACTAATTGTTTTATGGCGCAAAGGTCGCCGTATAATGACTCAGGTTTCCCCCAAACTTTGTGAAACGAGGGTAAACTACTAGAGTAAATTTTTGGTTCATGCGCCTAATCTTTACGAACCCTTACACATGTCATAGAGGTTGGTGAACCATTAAGATCTGTCCTTGTACCGCTAAATCAACCATTTTTGGAGGAGCTGACTGATGGGGAAAAACCCGAAAGAGAATTTATTGGACTTGATCAGTACGACTTACCCAGGACTTTTTGAACAGCTCGAGGGAGTAGAGCTTGAACGCGTGGTCTTTGAAGAGTCTGGCTGGCGGGGGAGGGAACTGCTCAGCCACATGGCCGCCTGGAACCTGGTGGTGGCGACAACCCTGGAGCATTTTTCCCGAGGGGAGGATTACCTGATCCCCGACCTTGAGGAAGACGAGTTCAACCAGCGCACTGCTCTGGAACACCAGGATCTACCGGTGGATGAGGTTAAGGTGTACTGGAAGCATTCGGTGGAGGAACTGACCCTCGCGATCGAGAAAATCCCGGCAGAGAAATTCCCCGGTGATCTGCTTTACCCCTGGGGCGACGAGCGCGGTGACATTATCCAGTTGGTGAAATATTTTATCGACCATGATGAAGAGCATGTTGCTGAGATCCTTAAATAAACCAGATCAGACTTTCGGAACGCCATCGCTCGGAAAGTGTTATAACTGCAAGAATTTTTTAACGGAGGAATCATGACAACTGAAACCACAATGGTAAATGATAAAAAAGAAATTTTTGGCTGGGCAATGTACGACTGGGCCAATTCAGCCTTCAGCACAACTGTGGGTACTGTATTTCTCGGTCCCTATGTTGCCAGCCTGGCACGGACCGCAGCTGAGGCAGCAGGGACGGCCAATGTTAAATTTTTAGGGATTCCTGTTGCGCCGGATTCATTCCTGCCCTACTGTATTTCCTTTTCGGTGGGAATGCAGGTTCTTTTCCTGCCGATCTTGGGGGCGATTGCGGATTATTCTCACCTGCGCAAACCCATGATGCGCTTGTTCGCGATGATTGGTGCGCTGGCGACGATCTTGATGTTCGTCGTAACAGGAAACCTTTGGTGGCTGGGAGGCGTGCTGTTTATCATCGCCAACCTATCCTTTGGGGCCGCGATGGTGTTTTACAATGCCTATTTGCCAGATATTGCCAGTGAGGAAGAGCGCGATCGCGTCTCGTCCTACGGTTGGGCGATGGGTTATTTGGGTGGCGGTTTGCTCCTGGCATTGAATTTGGCCTTCTACCTGTTCAGTGACACGCTGGGTGTCCCTGAATCGCTGGCAGTCCGGATCAATCTGGCATCCGCGGGGGTTTGGTGGTTGGGATTTTCATTTTTTACTTGGGCCAGATTACGTACTCGTCATTCAAAGAGAGCACTTCCATCCAATGAGAACTATGTCAGCATCGGGTTCAAGCAGCTCCGCAAGACTTTACGTGAGATCAAACATTTTCCCGAAACCCTTAAATTTTTATTGGCCTATTTTCTCTACAATGATGGCATTCAAACTGTGATTGCTGTATCTGCTACTTTTGCTGCCGCCCCCCTTATCCAGGGTGGACTAGCACTCGAACAACAAAATCTCACCGCAGTAATCCTTATGATCCAATTCGTTGCGTTTGTTGGTGCATTGTTTTGGGGACGATTGGCTGCCTGGATTGGAGCAAAACAATCGGTAATTGTCAGCCTGGTCATATGGTCTGGTGTGGTGATCTATGCTTATGGCGGTCTTAAGAGTGAAAATTTAACGACCGAGTTTTTTGTCCTGGGTATGTTCATTGCCCTGGTGATGGGTGGCTCGCAAGCCATCAGCCGTAGTTTGTTTGCACAGATGATTCCGGACGGCAAAGAGGCTGAATTTTATTCATTCTATGAAGTGAGTGAACGCGGCACGTCCTGGATCGGGCCGCTGATCTTTGGCCTGGCAAATCAACTCTTTGGCAGTCTGAGATACGGCATTTTGTCATTAATTTTCTTCTTTATTGCAGGGTTGATCCTTCTGCCGCTGGTGAACGTGGATAAGGCAATTGCGGATGTCAAAGCGTACGATGCAACCCATAAAAATAACAATAGCTGATCACTAGCGAGTTTGGATACACTTTCCAGTTTCAGAAATAATCCCAGTGGGAGGCAGTCAGCCTCCCGCTGGTTTTGATTCACGTTTCCGGAAAATGGCAATGGAGTTATGACCTGAGTTGATTCGGAGGGAGTCCAGGATCTTACAAGCCCGGCTCAATATCAAGTGCTTCCTGTCCATTATTTTTCTCTTCTCAGAGCAGTGTTGAAAAAGTGAAATGGCTCAGGCGTTTTTACCGCTTTTTGGGGGTGCATTCATGATTTTAGACACTGAAATATCCCTGGTGTAAGAATACCCAGAGCCTTTAAAAGTGTAGACATGAGTGGGGCCCAACTGCTTTTACCACTATAAATTTTCACCCAGTGAACACTATACGACAAAAACCAACCGGATGCAAGAGGTGCATTGAGGAGGTGATGATCAACCCCGGAAAGTTGGTGGTGCAGGCACCCAGGTTTACCCCATTCGTTAAAAATCGAGGTAAACTACCTGACAAAAACAAGGATCATTGGACAATGCCGCATGAAAGCCAACATACTAACCACACCCTCACCGATCGCCCAACACGCGGTCGAAAATCACAAACCTACTCGTAGATGAACGTACTTCTCGGTCTGAGTGCTGCCGTCACCTGGGGTGCAGCAGATTTCGGCGGCGGCATCGCCGCAAAGCGTACCAATGCCTATGGGGTGGTGATTGCTTCTCATTTCAGCAGCTTGATCGTGATCGCTGCCGCTGCCTTCCTTACAGGTGAAGCTATCCCCCCTCTCCAAAGCTGGCTGCTGGGTGCGGCAGCTGGAGTGGCTGGCGGTATTGGGTTAATGCTGCTTTACAGCGCCCTGGCCGCAGGCAAAATGAGCATCGCTGCACCCGTTTCCGCGGTGGTGGCCGCTGCCATTCCGGTGGTGGTTGGCAGTTTTACACAGGGCCTCCCGGCTGTGGTAACGCTGATCGGATTCGCGTTTGCACTGGTTTCCGTCTGGCTGCTTGCCAGCGAGGACGGTATTGTGCGCGCCAGTATGAAAGAACTGGCGCTGCCTGGCGTGGCTGGCATCCTGTTCGGGTTGTTCTTCATCCTGATTGCGCTGGCAGGCAAACAGGGCACATTGTGGTCGGTGGCCAGTTCGCGAATCGGATCGGTCTTCAGTCTGCTCACCTATACCATCCTCACCCGCAAAGACTGGAAACCCGCCCGCCAACATTGGGGACTGCTGGTACTTGTTGGCGTGATCGACGTAACAGGGACGATCTGTTACTCCATCGCCGCTCAAATCGGCCGCCTGGACGTGACCACCGTGCTCAGCTCTCTCTACCCCGGGGCCACGGTCCTGCTGGCCTGGATCTTTTTAAGAGAGCATATCTCGCGCATTCAAAGGATCGGGGTGCTTTTTGCACTGGGGGCGATCATCCTGCTGACGCTGTAACCCAAATTCATAACCAGCGGGAGCCGGATGTCTGATGATGGAAACCTGGCTCCCGTTGTTTGATTCCAGTCGCTGAAAGCTGGAGTATGTTTTGTGGATAAAAGTTCAAAGGTTCATGTATATGCTAAAGCCAGCAGGCCAAAAATATCCCCCACCAGGTGAGCCAACCACACCGGCCATATGTTTGCTCGCCGGGCAAACATGGTGCCGTATAAACAAGAACTGACCATGATCAGAGAGATATCAGTGATTACAGCAAGCGGATTCCCCGGGGCAAAATGCGCGAGACCAAACAGGATAGAGGAAGCTGTGATGGCTGCAGGTATCCCAAGAGCAGCAGAAAGTCTTCCCTGAAGGAATGACCGATAGGTCATTTCCTCACCCAGCAGTGAAAACGCCAAAAGTGGCAGCAGCACTCCCCATTGGACTCCACTTTCGAATGGCAGCCGCATTTGTATGTGGGTCAGATATTCTGGAAATCCCGTTTTTGCCCATAGAACAATCCCTGGTTGGATGATAAAACCCAGCAGGATGAATAAGACCCAATTGGTTTTTAAGTCACCCCAAAATGTGTGGATTGAGAAACCCAGTTCAAACCAGGTGCGCTGGCGAAGACGACGTTCGATGATCAGGTAGATCACAGGAATTAACGCGAATAGGGTTTTCATGGTCGGAACAAACCACATCCCCATCAGGCTGACGAAAGCAATGAGCATTGTTTCAGTCATCAGCCGGTTTTGTTTCAGTGTACTTATTTCTTTTGGTCTTGATGTTGATAATATTTTTTCAGCCATCATCTTCTCCATCCTGTTTTTCTAATAGAATAAATCAATCCTATCCATATCATGCTGTATGTTTGGGGAGTTTACCTTTGGCTGGCTGGCGAGAATATCACCTGGTCATCTGGGCAGGATGGGCAAACGCTTCCCTTAGAAATTTGTGCTGAACAGGTAGAAAAAAACGATTGAGGATTGATCGAGTGTTACTCAGGATTTAATAAGCAGGAAAATGTCCAGGAGGTCAAAAATTTATGACATACCTTCCTGGGTGTATACGAAGATTTGGCGCGATCTTTGATGAGGTTGAGGTGCTAAAAACGGGAGGGACAAGCCCTCCCGCTTTTGCTTGCATGCCGATTCAAATTACGGTATCCTGATAGAAGGGTAGAGCCGACAGGATTTTGGTTTTTTGGCATTGAAAACATGGAGGAAAGATGAAAGAAGAAATTCTGGCTAATCTGCTGAAAGATGAATACATCATGCTGCAGCAGTTTTATGAGGATATTGACGGGAAAGGGTTGAATATAAAGGGATGGTCGATCACTGTGACGATCGCTACCTTTGGCGCGGCCCTGATCTATGATAAGAAAGAAGCCTACCTGATCTCGATTGCCGCGGTTCTACTGTTCTGGTACCTGGAAGCGTATTGGAGAGGGTTATCTTATTTCTTCGCTCAGAGGATCAAGGAAATTGAAGCAGGTTTTCAGGGCGAAGGATGGAAGGAATTATCTCCGCTTCAAGTGTACTCTGTTTGGTCGCGGGAGTTTGACAAGACTGGTGGAAAGACGTTGCGCTACATGTTCAAAACTTCCACCCTTTTACCGCATTTGATTATCATAGTCGCAGCGATTGATTTATATTTTATTGCAGGTTAATTTTGGAATTGCCGGATCTCAAAACTAAGTTCGAGGTCTGTGAGCGTATAGGGGTATAGAACCGTTTATCCTGGCTTTTCGAATACAATATGCTGGACCTGTGATTGGGGTCTGGATCATAGCAGGTTATCCTAAATCCAAGCCCTTCTCCTCTCGAATAGCGATCTGCCTGCCGATAATAGCAAAAACAAGCAAAGTTACTGCACCAACCCAACCTCCTGTGTGAAATACATCATATCCGAAAAAGCCAAGCCCAACGCCAGCTGCGACCAGCACAAAAGCAAGGGCCGCAAACATTTGCATCCCATACAGGGTGATGAAAGGTAAATAATGTGCGCCAACAACGATCAGCGAGGCTGGGAAGAACCAATTCTCATGATAGAGGGTAGCTGCACCTACCAACAGGAAATTGATCGGAACGGTGAAAGCGGTTTGAGTGCCAAGTCCCCATAATTTATTATCTGTGCTGACCTTGCCTTTTTTGCCGATCAGGCGCAGCATTCCCTGCGTTAGTGGGAAGATCAACATGCTGCCAAAGAATAACAAGGCCATCCCATAGGATGGACGCAGCCAGGTGCTGGCTGCTGCAGCACTTAACCAGATCAGGCCGGAAACCAGCTGGCCCGCAAAGCCGCCTTGGAATGCGGCACGCATCTCAGACTGACAATTTTTGATATTCAACTTGGTTCTCCTTTATTGGTCTAAAGTGTGATTATTAGTTAGAATCTCCGTTCCGGAGGAATATTGTGGAATCTAGAACCCGGTCAGGAACCTTGCAGCATCTACAATCCAATGAAAGCTTATCGCAGCCTCAAGCCCCCGTTTGCGTGCCAGCAGCAGTGGAGGCAATCCCCAGATCAGGCCGATGCCAAGTCCCATTCCCAGCCCGACCAGAGGGGCCTCTACGAACAAGTCGGAAAAGTGTGCAAAGCTGTGAATAAATGTTGCCAACAGCCCGGAAACCCATACTGCCTTACCTGACAGCGATTTGTTCAGCAGCATCCATAAGATCCCCCATGCTGCAAAGCGGTAAATCACTTCCTCAACAACCCCAGGGAGCAAGGCATCTAAAAAGGCTGCTCCCGCTGGCTGCCAGCTGATGGCCTGACCTTGTGTGAGTTTCAGAGCAATCACATTCACACCTGCCAGTGGAATGCCGACGAACAGTCCTGCCAGCAGGCTGGGGCCAACTTTACGCCATTCCAGGGCTGGGATGTGGAATTGTACCGGCCCTTCCTGGCGCATCACCACCAACCCGCCAAGGGCAGCCAGGGTGGTATATCCAGCGCGAATTACGGCTTGGATGGCTCGATCCTGCACTGTCCAGAAGAAGGGATAAGGGTTAAAGAGGCTTGCAAAAAGCATCAATACGCCTATCAATAACCCAAGGCCAAATGCTGTGATCCAATCCGCTTTTGTTAAATTGCGGTAATGACGGAACAATACCCACAAAGCCCCCAGTAAGGTCAGCGTATCGAAAAGGTCGAACAAAATCGGCATCTGACTGCTGGATGCCAACCATGTGCGCCCGATAAAGATAACCAGGGGAATAATTATGATTGTGGCTAATCTCCGGTTTTGAATCCATTTATTGCGCATTGAGTTCTCCTTTTGCCTAAAAGATTGAGATAGGAAGCAGTCGCTGTGATCCGAGGTTGGTTTATGTTTCAATAGCATAATAGGATACCTTGACAAATACCCCCGCTAAACGGGTGGATCGTTTCTGTCCAGTTGGTGGGACTTTACCTGGTCAGTTGGGGAGGCATGTGCCCTGAAATTGGTTCTACAGTTCTGAAAGGTGAAAAAAAACTGATTTTGGGTGGTGAAGCTACGGAGTCATTCGTCCAGTGCCTGGAAGTTCTCAATGACAAAAAAGCCGCAACAATCGCTGACGGTGGGATTTAACAACCCATTCCCGCCGGGATTCCCGAAAGAAAAACTGGAAATGAACCCATATTGAGGGTCAAAGGAGATCTGGGTGATTGAAGAAGGTTGTTGTGCCAACCAGTCTTCGACCAAATCAAACAATCCGGGCATGGTGTAATTTTGGTAGTTGCAGAGCGGCGGGTCTTTGGCTTTTGAAAAACCCGGCGAGAGCATAGCCTCCGGATCTCCAACATCG
>DNGN01000059.1 GCA_003486225.1 Chloroflexota bacterium | reverse complement strand
AAGATTTTGCTCTCATCATCCCCCTGCCGCAAAACATTCTCAAGGAAATAGACATGTGTACCTGAGTTGGTCTCGCGGGAGAGCCGGACAATTGGGCGGTCTTCACCGCCTAATTGGCTCCAGTTGGTATATTCACCAGAATAAATGGCGGAAATCTGTGCGATCGTCAGCTGGTTAATGGGGTTGTCTGGATGCACAATGACCGCGATTGCATCCCTGGCTATAACATATTCAATCGGTTCTACGCCGTTATCCTGGGCATTGGAGATTTCTTCTTCCTTGATTCTGCGGGAGGCGTTGGCGATATCCACTGTATTATTGATGAGGGAGGCAATCCCGGTACCCGATCCACCGCCGGTGACTGAAATACGGATGTTTGGATGCAAGTCCTGATATTTTTCTGCCCACGCCAGGGCCAGATTAACGATCGTATCCGAGCCTTTATTTTCAATATAGATTTCCTGGTCAGCTGGCTGGCCGGCTGGGCCTCCATTCTGGCTCGAAGAACAACCAGCAGCTGCTATAAGACTCAGGAAGATAGACAGCAATACATAAACCAGAGTCTTGAATTGGTATTTAATCTTTATTGAACGTTGATTACCCATTCATCATCCGATTCTTCAAGTTCATTCATAATGCCAGTCCCAATAAATATTGTCCGCTCGCAGATATTGGTCACTCGATCCGACATACGTTCAATATTATGTGCAGCCCATTGTAAATGGTTGGCCAGGCCGACCAAGGTTTTATCTTTTGTCATGCTATCTACCAGGCCGGTGTAGATCTCATTAAAGATCCTATCCACCGCATCATCCTCGGCTGGTAAAGCGCGGGCCAATTCCACATCAACCGTAACAAAAGCCTGCACGGCCTGGTTCAAGCTTCGAACAGTAATATTTGCCATTTCTTCAAGGCGTCTGATCACAGGAATATCTTGGGGGTTATCCTTGGTAAGCAAATTGATCTTGGCGATGCCTTTGGCATAATCGCCCATTCGCTCCAGCTCCGAAACAATATCCAGGATCGAAGCCAGCACCCTCAGATCGGTTGCCAAAGGTTGTTGGGTGGCAATGGTGATCAAGCATTCATTTTCAACCTCAAAGCGCTTGGCATTAATTTTTTGGTCATTAAGATAGACCACCTGAGACAGCTTGACATCCTTTTGGATCAATGCCGTCACAGCTTTGGTAGTGGCCTCAGAAACCATCTGCTCAATCTCGATGATCTCATTTTTCAATTTTTGCATGGTCTGGTCTAAATAATTTCGCGTCATGATCTACTCCAATCGATGCCTCACCTACCCAAATCTTCCGGTGATATAGGCTTCTGTCAGTTCTTCTCTAGGGTTGGTGAATACCTGATCGCTTTTACCATACTCCACCAGGTAACCAGCGCGATCATCATCCATGTTAAAAAATGCTGTAAAATGCGATGCCCGGGCAGCCTGCTGCATGTTATGGGTAACGATGATGATGGTATAGTTTGCAGATAGCTGGCGCATCAGGTCTTCTATTTTTAGGGTGGCAATCGGGTCTAAAGCAGAGGCTGGTTCGTCCATCAGGATAATGTCGGGCTTGACTGCAATCGTTCTCGCAATACACAGCCTTTGCTGCTGACCACCGGAAAGCGATAATCCGCTCTCACCCAGGTCGTCTTTCACTTCGTCCCACAGGGCAGCCTGCCTGAGTGAATTTTCCACAAGCAGATCCATGTCGCCGCGAAAACCATTCGCCCGGGCTCCCCAGGCAACATTTTCATAAATACTTTTGGGGAATGGATTGGGCTTCTGGAAGACCATCCCAATTTGTCCCCGGACAACCACGGGGTCAATCTTCGGGTCCAGGATATTTTGGCCATTGTAAAGAATCTCGCCCTCCATCCGGGTGGAAGAAATCAGCTCATTCATGCGATTGATGGAACGAAGCATCGTGCTTTTTCCGCACCCCGATGAACCAATAATTGCGGTGATCCGGTTACGAACGATATCAAGATGAACATTCTTTACGGCGCGAAAATTGCCGTAATATACATGCAGATCCCGGATGCGCAGGACTAAATCTTCAGAAAGTTGTGATGAATTGTTCNNTGAATCTCATTTCCCAAATTCTTCAACTTGTGCGAAAATAAATCAAGGCACACCTAGAGGAGCATGTACAAGGAGAAATTACAATGTCAAATTTATTATTTGCACTGGTTTGCGGCGGGTTTTTCATTTTCGTATTCTTCGCAGGCGGGGTCGCGGCCATTATTTTCGGCATCCGCAACCGCAAGAAAGCCACCGAAAGCCAAAGCTGGCCAAAAGCCGCTGGAAAAATCACCCGAGCTGAGGTCGTAAGAGAAACGGATACGGATGAAGAAGGCTTCACCTCAACCACCTATCGACCTGATTTTGAATACCAGTATGAAGTTGCAGGCAGTGAATTTTCGAACACCCGGGTATCTTTCGGGGGAACAACCAGCTACAGCTCGAAGAAGAAAGCCGAAGAAAAACTAAACCAATACCCACTGAACGGCACTGTGTCTGTGTATTACGACCCACAAAATCCTGCCGAATCGGTGCTGGTACAAGGCACAAAGGGCACCATGGGTTTGGTTATCCTCGGCGTCGTCTTCGTGGGTGTTTCCATTATCACCAGCTGTGTGATCCTGATCTCGTTCCTG
>DNGN01000207.1 GCA_003486225.1 Chloroflexota bacterium | reverse complement strand
TACACAATGGTTAATTTTGGCATAGTTTGTTCCCGGTTTTTTTAATCTTCGATCAGATTTTGAACTTTTTTGTAAAAGCCCAGCACATGATCTCTCATTTTTGTTTCAGCTTGCGGGCGGTCTCCGGCCCGGATACTTTCTACCAGCTGGGTATGTTCCTCTACCGCATACGAGAGGAAATCCAGTTTAGGCAACACCAGATACCATAAGCGTTGCGACAAGCCGAAATAAGTTTCCAATGAATGTGCCAGGTAATGATTGCCTGAGGCCTTGGCAATGGCCTGATGCAGTTTGTGATCCAGGTCGAACCAGGCTGTTGTGTCGCCCACCTTGATTTTTTCCTGCTCCTGGATGAGGGCATCCATCACCAGCAGATGGTCCGCCGTTGCTCTGGAAGCAGCCAAACCAGCGGCCTGGCTTTCCAGGCCGACCCGAACTTCGCTCAACATGGCCAAATCTTTTGGATTCAAATCAGCCACATAAATTCCTCCCTGCCGGGAGACGACGATCAGCTGGTCATGGAACAACAATTTTAGCGCTTCCCGGACCGGTACGCTGCCCACCCCCAGTGCCGCGCAAAGTTCAGCTTCGTTCACTGCGGCACCCGGCTTCAAAACCAGGGTGTTTATCTGGTCTTTCAGCAATTCATACGCATTTTGAGTATCTACACCAATCAAATCTACCATATCCATCTCCAAGGGGACTTATCCAGATAAACGAGGTTTGCCGATCGCCTGAGCCCGAATTCTGAAGGTGTCCAGGCCGTCTGATTTCTCGTCGATCACCACCTGTGGCTGGTCTGCCCCAGACCGCAGGGCGGCATTCAGCGCAATTTCCCGGCAGGCAGTGCGTGCTGATTCCAGGGCGGATTGCAGGTCTTCGAACTCCAGGCGCTGGCTGCTGGTTTGCACATAATACGCCAATACGTCCAGACCGGTTTTATCTAGTTTGGGATAAACCAGAATTTCTTCCTCCACCATAATACTGCCTGCAATTGCGCCTACCGCATTGGCAACCTGATAATGAGCAGGGAGCACCAGGTCTGTGTGCAGAATTTCAGCCACTTTCTCCAGAAACATGCTGGCAGGCCCTCCAATCCCGATCAGCGGATACGCAAGCCGAAAGCTGGTATTAAGATGCGGGTGATCCTGACGCGAGGCATTATTAAAAAACCAGGTACCCGGGGTTGATGAATCAGTTTCAGCCAGCTTCTGCCCGGTGAGAAATTCCACAGTGGCTTTCAAGATCATCTCGGACACCTTTTTCCAGATCAGGGCTTGAACTTCTTGCGGTTCTTTTAAGAGGTATTGGCTAAATGCTTTCAGAGCTGATTGAGACGTTTCAGCATCCCAGGCTGTAAAGCGCTCATCAATATGCATCAGGTCTGTTGGGGTAAATCCGGCCTTTCCTATCACTTCCTGCCGAAACAATTCCTCCAGGCCCAATTGCGAGGCATGGAAGACCGATACCTTTTTTAACAAGTCGGGCAGTGCATGCGGCCCACTTTGCAGCAGATGGATGACTTGTAGTTGCCTGGGTGTTTTAATTAAGGCTTCATCTGGTAATTCGCGGATCAGGTACCAGTATTCCAGCCAATCGGGCGAGGTTTGCTCCCAGGTGCGGCGTGTGAGAGAGCGAATCTGGTTTTTGACGTTGGGATACTGCTCTGCCAGGTAAGCCAGAGGGACGACCCGTTCCGGGCCAATCATGAGTTTCCCATCCCGGTTGATTCTTATCTGACTGTCGCCACCCAAACCAATCGATAATAAGTCGGCCGCTTTGACAGAGGTTTCGTAGCCACCTACCGAGGCCCCGTTCTCGCTGATCGTTACAGCCCCATTCACCACTAAAGCCAGGTCTGTCGTCGTCCCGCCCACATCGACAACAAAAGCATCATCGATCTGGGATAAAAAGCGCCCCCCGATGGCACTGGCTGCCGGGCCGGAATGGATCGTCTCGACCGGGGTTCGGGCGGCAAATTCATCGCTCATCAGGGTGCCATCTCCACGTACGACCATTAATGGGGCGAGGATATTCCGCCGTTCCATGGCTCGCTTAACTGCGATGATGAACGTTTGCAGCACTGCCAGCAGCGAGGCATTCAAGGCTGCGGTGGTGGCGCGCTCCACGGAGCCGAGTTTGGTTGATAGTTGGTGGCCAAGCACAATCGGCAGGTCGCAAACCCCGGAAATAGCCTCATAGGCCCGGTTTTCATGCTCAGGGTTGAGGGGTGAGAAATAGCTGGAAACCGCAATGGCATCCACCTCATGTTTTATCTGGGCCACCTTTTCCAAAATACTTTTCAGATCCAAAGGCTGCTTTTCTTGCCCATAGAGGTTGTGCCCACCCTCAAAATAAGTGAAATTGGGTGTCGCAAACTTATGGCCCAGTTCAAAATTTTCAATTAACTCCGGGTCATAGCCTATCAGAAACAGGGCAACTCGTTTGCCTTTGCCTTCAGCGATGGCATTGGTAGCCAGGGTAGTGGAAACCGATACCATTTTTATCAGCGATGGGTCTTCGATCTGAATCCCCGCGATCACATTTTCGATCCCGATGGCAAAATCGCGTTTGGTGGTTAAACTCTTTTTGGTTGCCAGCACCTCATGGGAATCGTAGTCCAGAAGGACACCATCGGTGTATGTTCCACCGGTATCAATTCCCAGCACAAGGTTCTTATTTAATTCGGGTTTACTCAAGGCATTCCCTCGGTAATTGAAGCATTGAGATGGAAAGACCGGTTAATCAGCGAATTGCCCGGACAGCAGGGAACGGTCAAGCTGTTCCCTGCTGTCTCTGTCCTATTGCAGTACCAATCAGGTAAAAAATTATCCGAACATCGAATAATCGAGTTCTTCATCCTTGTGGCGTTCATCCGCCAGTTCACAGATCCGGCGAAGTTCTGCATACATCTTGTCATCCAACAAAGGTTCGGTTTCCTCTTCGATTACCTCGATCACTCGCTCCCGCACCCGGTCACGGTAGGCTTTTCTGCCGTTCATGTCCCAGTTTTCGTAGACCTGGCGGTCGATGAGCTCTGGCTGCCAGATTTCTGTGCGGAACTGCTTGTAGGTGTGGTCGTGCTCCAGGTAATGCCCACCCGGCCCTATGTCTTCGATCACATCCAGGGCTTTGGAGGTATCTGTGACGGGGATGCCGCGCAGGATGCGTTTGAGCATTGAGATCACTTCATTGGACATCACCATCTGGTCCATTGAGCTGGTCAACCCCTGCTCCAGATATCCAACGTCATGGATCATATTGCCACCAACCAGGGCAGAGGTAGCAATATTGAAGGTCGCTTCCATGGCTGCCTGCTCGTCGAACAGTTTGGCGTCTGAGCAGCCTGCCGTTTCATACATCGGCAGCCCCAACCATTTGGTTATCTGGGTATAGGCTGCACTAAGCAAAGCCATCTCCGGCGAGCCGTAGCAGTATACCGTGGTCAGCATGTCCATATTGGACATCAAACCACCGATGATCAGTGGTGCACCAGGGCGGCGCAGCTGGCTGAGCACAATCCCGAACAGGCTTTCAGTAAGTGCCTGGACAGCGGTTCCTGCCAGTGTGCTGGGAGCGGTCGCACCTGAGAGCGGGCAAGGGGTATACACAAAGGGGATGTAGTTATCGGTGGCAAAAAGCAGCTTCTGCACCACTTCTTCCGAATGGCTCAGTGGGGAGACTGGTTCTATGTACAGAGAGAATGCCGGCCCTTTCTTCCATTCATCCGCACCTCCCACCCGGATATGGGCCATTTCCAGCTGGTCTTTCAAGCCGTCCAGGTCCACAGCCGTAATATTGATCGGTTTGGTGGTACCTTCGAGCATGGCCAGGTACTGCCAGCGGTCATATGTGCCAACCGCAACATCCTGCACGATACCCAAAGACATATGGAAATCAATGTTTGGCATAGCCTGAGCCAGCTTGGCAAACTTTTTCACGTCGTCATAGGTTGCACGACGGCGTTCACCGCTATAGGGATCAAGGGTAAAAGGCGTATCCGATCCAGCACCAAAATAGATCGCATTTTTATACAGTTCCATGCGGTATTTTCGATCGGGACCAATCACATCCACCTTACGCGGAACGGTTGCCCGTGCTTTATCAATCATCCACGGTGGAATCTTCACCAAGGCGCTGTCAGCTTTCACATCCTCAACAATGGCTCCGCCATCATGCAGAATGCTGACGCCTTCTTTTTCATATACTCGGATCCCGGTTTCATACAACACACGCAGGGCGGAGAAATAGATCGCTTCGATCTCATCTTCTGAGAGGACTTCGAAGGTNNAAACATCAGGTCAACAGTGAACCTGCGCTCAGCGCAGAAATGCTTCCTGGGTCAGTGTACCGCCAGGTGGTATCACCAGAAACTCACTGTCTAATTTATCAAGGTTTAAGGCGATTTCTACCAATCGCCGGACGTAGTTCTCAGAGCCAAGGATTTCTTCATACACCATGCCCCATCGCTCGCAGTAGGCTGCCACTTCTTTCGCGGTTGGGCGATATTTGAACAGGTCAGCTTCCTGATGAGCGATAAAAGCCAGTCGCTTGTAATTTTGGTATTGAGCATCCATGATCCATTCCGCATCTTTCGGTCCATATTTTTCACGGATCTCATGGTACTCTTGCAGCGGATTGCTGCCAGATTCCAGCCAGCCTTTGGTCAGGTAATAGGTACCTGGTTGGCTGGTAAATTCCTGCATATAGCGGGGATAAGAACCCAGCAATATGGCTATGCAATCATCTGTGCGAGGGATGAGCAGCGTGTGGTGGCCTGCTTTTATGCCATCCAGCCCGTTGCCGCACAAACCATAACCCAAAATAATCAGACTGGGAGTCTCAAGTTCGTCGATAGCGTTTTGTACCGTAAATGTGAGTTTGCTCGGAACACGATGTAAACCATAATCCAAGAAAGTGATCTGTTCGGCAAAATCGCTCGGTAAAAACTGATCGATCAAGCCTTCAAACACTTTGCAAGATATCACAGCTACTGGTAATTTTTCGCTGTCAGGCATGGGTCTGATCCTAAATCCTTGGATAACCTAAGCGCGGCCGAGTAAACTTTTGGCCAGTTCTGGTCCGGAGACGGCGTTAGAACCGTAGCCGTCGGCGCCGATACGCTGAGAAAATTCCTCATCTACGGGTGCCCCACCGACGATTACCTTTACTTTGTCCCGCAATCCGGCTTCTTCAATCGCTTTGATGGTATAGCCCATGGCCCGCATGGTGGTCGTCAGCATGGCAGACATACCAACGATATCCGGCTGGTGTTCTTTGATGGCATCCACAAATACTTCCGGGTCTACATTAAAGCCCAGATCGATCACATCAAATCCAGAGCCTTCGCACATCATGCCAACCAGGTTTTTACCAATATCATGCAGGTCGCCTTTGACNNAATTCGGATTTGTAATGACGTCGGGTATGCTGCTCCCGCAAATAATGACCATTCGGACCGACATCATTGATGACGCTCACAGCCAGTGTGTCTTCATTGACTTCTATGCCGCGTGTGATTCTGCGGGCATAGCCAATCGATTCGTCCATCATCGCTAATTGGAAAACCGAGCCTGTCAAACCACTCTCGGTATAGCCAACGTCATGGGTTAGGTCTCCACCAGTCAGAGCTGAGAAGAAGACGGATAAGGAGCCCTCGATAACTGCTTGCTCATCCAGGCATTTCGAATCGGTGCAGCCACCCGTCTGCCATAACGGCAAACCGACATAATGGGCGAGTTCGGTCAAACCCGCCATAAACAGCGACAGTTCCGGAGCACCGTAGGACAAGATCATGTTGCTCATATCCATCACGGAAAGCACCCCACCCATAATGTAAGGCAGGCCAGGCTGGATCGCCTGGGCAATTGTCAGGCCCATCCAGGATTCGGCTGCGGCCTGAATGATGATCCCTGCGGCCGTCACGGGGGCTGTGCCTCCCGCAATCGGGCATGGGGTAAAGATCAACGGGACGCGATGCCTGGCCGCAAAGACCAGCTTGTTGAGTGCGTCCGGCGTGCTGACCAGCGGTGAGAGCGGTTCGCAGTAGTGAATATAATTAGGGCGGCGTTCAAAAGCCTCTTGCCCGCCTGCTTCAGCCACAGCGATTTTATGGATATCCAGTGAATCGGCATAATCATACGACCAGGCAACGATCGGTTTGCTGGTATTGGGGAACATTCCTGCGAATTCATAGGTTGCGCCTAATTCGTGGTGGACATCATTGACCGTGCCCAGGGATTCACAGAAGTCGATGTTGGGCAGGGCGTCCACCACCTTGGCCACCAGCGGTACATCACTCTTCACATATGGGCGCCGCTCCAAAGTTTCAATGTCAATAAAATTCGGACAGGTAGGTCCAGGGCCAAAATGAGAGCGGCCAGGGCCAATGTGAATATTGTTTTTGGGGTTGCCATCACGGGAGAAAACCGTAAAGCTGCGTGGAGCCATCTCCAGCGATTTTTTAACCAGATGCTGGGGAATACGAACGCGAACGCCATCTACCCAGGCACCCGCTTTTTTCAGAATATCTCTTGATTCCTCATGGTGCACATCCAGGCCTGTATATTCCAACACATGAAAAACGCCATCTACCAATTCTTGGAGCTGGTCGTCACTCAACATGCGGAACCGGACGCCGGAATTCACCCGATAGTTGGTTCTCATGAAATTCCTATCCTTTCGTTAGTTTCTTATGAAGTAACAAACTTGGTTGCCATCTCTGCTGCTGCAGCGGCATTGGAGGCATAGGCATCTGCACCAATCTTCTCTGCAAATTCCTTGGTCACTGGTGCACCCCCCACCATGACTTTGACTTTATCCCGCAGTCCGGCTTCTTCCAGGGCTTTGATCGTGCTTTCCATCGTGCGCATGGTCGTTGTCAACAGGGCTGACATTCCCACAATATGTGGATTGTATTCTTTGACAGCATCTACAAAGGCCTCCGGAGAGATATCCTTGCCCAAATCCACAACCTCAAACCCAGCCCCTTCACACATCATGCCGACCAGGTTTTTGCCGATATCGTGGAGGTCGCCTTTGACCGTCCCCAGCACCACTTTTCCAACCATCTCTACCCCACTTTCAGAGAGGATAGGCTTTAGGATTTCCATGGCAGAACTCATGGTCTTGGCGGAGCGCAGCACCTCGGGCACAAACATATTCCCGGCTTTGAATTCTACACCCACATGATCCATACCAGGCATCAGGCCCTGATCCAGGATATCCTTGGCGGAGAGCCCCTCCCCAAGAGCTTGATTGGTCAAGTCCTTGATGTCATTCAGGTTTCCCTCAATAACACATGCTGAAATTTTAGACAATACGCTCATTTCTTTACTCCTTGTGTAAGTTTAGACTAAATGTTCCTTGATATTTTTTTGAAAATTGGATATATGCTTTCGGATGGCATCCTCTGCAAGTTGGGTATTACCCTTTTTGATGGCTGCCACAATATCTACATGCTCCCGGATTCCAATTTCAATTGGCTTCATTGTGCTTAACCCGTAATACCAGATCCGTTGAGACATGAAATAATAGCGCTTAAGATCTGCTTGCAAAAAATGGTTTTGACTCGCTTGATAACTGAGAAAGTGAAACTCCCGATCCAGGTCCATGATTTCATAAGGCGTATTTAATCGCCTTAAGTTTTCTTCATCGACGAGTACCTCAAGCTGTTCTACCTGTTCTGCGGTCGCGCGCTGTGCTGCCAGACCGATCACCAAGGCTTCCAGTTCCATCCTGACTTCATAGATATAATTGATATCCCGGATCGCGATAGGTGTTACGAACATTCCCCGCCGAGGACTGACCGTAATAAAATGCTCCACCTGCAGACGTTTCAATGCTTCCCGGATTGGGGTGCGGCCAAGGCTCAGAGAATCCATCAGCACGCGTTCCTGAATGAGTGATCCGGGTTCCATATCAGCCTTGATGATCTTGTCCAAGATTAATGCATAGGCTTTATCGGCATCTGTCAGGTTATTGCCTATTGTGTCTGCGTACTCATCGATAAGCATTTGCTGCTCCAGTTGGGATGGGAGAGAATTCTCACCATTCTCTTTTTTCATATTTTTCCTTTATACCTCCTAACCCTCAATCATCCCTCATCTTCGGCTTTGCGTTTTCTATACGCTTGAATCCAGCTCATACCGAATTCATCCCGCCCTAAAGAGAGGTCCGTAGCCAAAACAGCGGTGATAATCTCTCTTACCAACGGATTCGTAATGGGGCATGTCATCCCGGCGTAGATGGCCAGGGCAACAAAGGTGGAATTGATGTACTTGCGGTCTGGCATGCCAAACGAGATATTGCTGGCGCCCATGGTGATATTCACCCCAAACTCTTTAACAACCAGTTCAATGGTATCTAAGGCTGTTTTGCCTGCATTGCTGTCTGCCCCCATGGTCAATGCCAGCGGATCGATGATTACATTCTCAGGTCCTATTCCCAGCTTGCCTGCACGTTCAATGATCTTTGCAGCCACAGCCAATCGCTGCTCGGCAGTTTCAGGAATCCCATCATCATCCATGCACAAACCAATCACCGCCGCCTCGTATTCTTTTGCCAAGGGCAGAACACTGGACATAGATTTCTCTTCCCCATTCACAGAATTGATCAGTGCTTTACCGCCATATATAGAAAGCGCGGCTTCAAGAGCTTTCGGGTCTGCCGTATCGATGCACAATGGTACATCCGTCGTTTCCATCACGATCTGCATAACTTTTTTAAGCAGTGCCGGCTCATCAGCGCTGGGGACACCAGCATTCACATCCAAAACTTTGGCACCAGCAGCCACCTGCAGTTCAGCATCTTTCCGAACGATGTCGAAGTTTCCTTCTTGCAATGCTGCCAGAACCTGCTTACGTCCGGTTGGGTTGATCCTTTCACCAATGATGACGGTGGGATTTCCCCGTTGAATTTCAACAGATTTGGATTGTGATTTCAGGACAGTGGTTAAATTAGTGGTCATTTTTCTCCTCTTTATTCAGGTTTTCTGTTTAATTTTTTATTTCGCAAAATAATTTAATCATTCAATTTACATCAGACCAGATGCCTCCGCTGCATCCAGAACTTTCTGAAAAAAAAGACAATTCAGGATTGGAAACAAATAGTGGATAATTCATACCTCCATACACCAACTCCTAAATTGTCTTGTCACTTCCACCATAACATCGGGATACTTTCTTGATCTCGAGATTTGATGATTCAAAGAGCCAACGATTCACCCATCTTCCCGGATACCTGAGAAAAAAATTCCCAGCAGAAAAAACGAAAGGGTCCTTTGATAATATATTTCTAATATATCAGGAAGCGAAACAGGTGTCAACAAACCAGTTGCCTACCAGATTCTCCGTTCTCCCCAGGTAATCTAATTTCGTTCTTTGGCAGAAATTTGGCATTGTCCCCTTCACTGTAGTGGATCTGCCCTGCAAGCAAAACCAGCCAGTTTGGCATGCTATAATACTGCGAACGGCCACTACCTTTTGTGGAACTACCACCCCATACCGCATCAGCCAAAAGACCAGATCAGCAATTGGGTGGGGGCTACAACCAATCAGGCTAGGTAGAATTCAAGACTTGTAATCTTTAAATCCATATAGTCCAGGCCATCAAACTTTAACCGGGAGCACATTCATGACCTCAGAAACCGTGATACGTAGATATCTAACCATCGCCGGGTTCTACACCCTTTCCGCTTCGCTGATTTGGGGTGTCAACACCCTGTTCTTACTCGATTCCGGCCTGACGATTTTTGAGGTTTTCGTTGTGAATTCAATCTTCACCGCATCAATGGCCTTTTTCGAGATCCCTACCGGTGTTTTGGCTGACACCAGCGGCAGGAGGATTTCTTTTTTAATCAGTTTGCTTATTCTGGCGCTCGGGACAATGGCTTACGTTGTGGTGGCAAATTTAAATGGGGGGCTGCTTTGGTTCGCAGTGATATCCGTATTTTTAGGACTCGGGTTCACCTTTTATTCAGGGGCAGTGGAAGCCTGGCTCGTGGATGCCCTTGCCGCGGTCCATTTTTCCGGAAAGCTCGATCAGGTTTTTGCACGCGCCGGTTTGGTAACTGGAGCCGCGATGCTGGTGGGGACGATTGGCGGCGGCTTGCTTGGTGAAATTTCGCTCTCCGCACCCTTTTGGCTGCGAGCGATCCTGCTGATGGTGCTCTTTGTAATCGCTTTCAGAGGAATGCATGATATCGGTTTCCAGCCGCGTACCCTGGAGCTTTCCCGCATCCCGGCAGAGATCCAGCAAGTAGCACAAGACAGCCTGACCTACGGCTGGAGGAACAAATCCCTACGCCTGGTCATGCTGGTCGGGCTGATCCAGGGCAGTTTTACAGCCTGGGCGTGGTATGCCTGGCAGCCTTATTTCTTAGAGCTGCTGGGAAGTGAAGCCGTTTGGGTAGCAGGAGTGGTGGCTGCCTTGATCTCGCTGGCCATGATGGCCGGAAATAGTATCGTCGATTATCTCACGCGCTTCTGCGGCCGGCGCACCACTTTGCTGTTATGGGCGGCTGCTGTTTTTTCGTTGGCAATGATGGGTGTTGGGCTTTCCAAGTCTTTCTGGCTGGCTGTG
>DNGN01000240.1 GCA_003486225.1 Chloroflexota bacterium | reverse complement strand
TACACCACAAATGCGGTATACTTTCCCAAATTTCATCTATCTGTAAGGAGTCCACCCATGCAGACCAGAACTAAAATCCTTTCCTTCGCACTTCTGTTGCTTCTCAGCACCCTGGCATGTAGCCAGCTGAACCTGGGACTTGATAACCCAACCGAACCTGTGGCAGAGATTGAACCATCCCCAACAGCCATCGTTGAAGGCAGCTACAACCCAGATGTTGCCGATGAGAACGAGCCCATCCTGGTGACAGGCACCATACCGTTCACCTCGCCATTTTTTATCGATTTTCTTTCCCAACCCTTCATCATGCTGGAAGACCAGGCTGGTTTCGTGGCGCGTGATAAATTTTTTAAATTTGCGCTGCAAGGCCAAACCATTGGACCAGTCTGGCAGATCGATGAGCAGACCATGGCTTTCTCTCTTTCCCTGCCCTCAGTACCCCAGGCTACCCTACTGGATGTAGATAACGATGGCACTGAAGATAAAGGCGTGATGATTTTCCAGGTAGCCTTATGGTCCAATACCTGGAATGGCCCATTTTTGGAAGAGCGTGAAGGAACTGGCTGGTCTGGCTCTTATACCTCTGCCCTGACAGACCCAGAGCGTGATGGCGAAATCTACGGCGGCACGCTGCTGGTTTGGGCACCAGACGACCAGCAAAGCTTCCCTTCCGATTTCGGCAGCGACAGCCTGCTCTTCACCGAAGACGACCCGGTTCAACCGCTTCCTTCCGGGTACAGCCTGGTCAATCTGGACAGCCAACCGTTCACCTTTTATAAAGAATCCAACCCGGAACTGACCCTGGTGGAAGGCCCCGGTGAAGTGAAGGACTTCAGCGCGATGAAACGTGCAGAAGCTTTCGACGCCATGTTTGAAAAGGTGCGCCTGGAATACCCCTTCACGCAGGACAAGAATATTGATTGGGATGCCCTGTATGCGGAATACGCCCCACAGATCAAATCGGCAAGCAATTCCTACACCTTTTACCAGGTGATGCACGATTTTACCCTGCAGATCCCGGATGGCCATGTTGGCCTGGGATTTACCGAGGATGCTGCCCAATATCTCTTCGAAACCAACGGCGGCAGCCTGGGCATGATCCTGGCTGAACTGTCCGACGGCCGTGTGGTCGTCACCAAAATCCTTCCAGGTTATGCGGCTTCCGGGGCCGGGATCCAGGTTGGGGCTGAGATCCTCACCTGGGATGGTCAGCCTGTCCTGGATGCCATCGCACAGGTAGAGCCCTACTTCGGCCCTTACAGTACGCCGCANNTTCCAGAACCCCGGCGGTGCGCGTACCGAAAAAACCCTAACAGCCGGGGTGGAATATGATTCTCTGTTTGAATGGTATCCCTTCTTCACCGAAGATCCGGTTTCCCTGCCAGTTGAAGCCAAACTCTTAGAGAACAACATCGCCTACATGAAGATCAACAGCTTCTCTGAAAACCAGAACCTGACGGCTCAGGTCTTTGAACATTACATCCAAAATCTGATCGATTCCGACATCAACAGCTTAATTATTGATATGCGCGTCAATGGAGGGGGCAGCGGCGGTCTGGCAGATGATTTCGCAGAATATTTCATCAATCAAGAAATGGAAATCTCCAGGCGCGCCTCCTATAACCACGATCTGGGAGAATTCGAATATGGGGACGAACCCAAAAAGATTGAACCTGCCCCACTGTATTATGAAGGCAAGATCGTGGTCCTGGTCAGCCCGTCTTGTATCAGTGCCTGTGAAGGCTTTGCCTATCTACTGACCCTCAATGACCGGGCCACCATTGTCGGACATGCCGGGACCGCCGGAGCCTACGGGGATGTCGGCCTCGGCCAGTATACCCTCCCTGGTGACCTGGATCTGCAGTTTCCCACAGGAAGGCCTGAAACCATGGACGGCCAGCTCCTGATCGAAGGTACCGGTGTGCTGCCAGATGTCACTGTACCGGTGACCTATGAAAGCGCTCTGGGGCTCGAAGATGCCGTCCTGGACGCGGCCATCAAAATCCTGACCGGAAACTAGGCAACTATGCATACAATCCCCAAGACCAATCGGCTTGGGGATTTTTTTCGATCAAAACTGCGATTCGATAAATAATGGAAAGGAGCGCAAATGAAAATTTCGATTGGTGCAGATGAACGGCTGACCGTGGTTGAGGCAGCCCTGGAAATCCTTCAGGAGCGCGGCTACGAGGTCACCTGGTATGGCCCGGAAGCAGAAGGTACCCATCCCTGGCCGCAGGTCGCCCGTCAGGTAGCCGAGGATGTAGCCGAAGGGCGAGCAGAAGAAGGAGTTTTATTCTGCTGGACGGGTACCGGGGTCAGTATGGCGGCCAACAAAATCCCGGGCGTAAGGGCTGCGCTGTGTGTGGATGCAGAGACCGCTCGAGGTGCCCGCCTCTGGAACAATGCCAACCTGCTGTGCTTCTCGATGCGGCTGACTTCGGAGATCATGCTGGAAGAAATTCTAGATGCCTGGTTTGAAACCCATTATATCCCCAACGAGAATGATGAGGCCTGCCTGACCATGATCGATGAACTGGACGACCAGCGCAACGCCCGCAGGAATGGTTAAAGGACCTCGTAGTTAAGAGCTTCCTGTCACGGTAAAAAACCCACCCCATTGAAAACAATAATGGATTTATAATGGATCTGTGCAGCGTCTGCTGCACAGATTTTTTATCCCAAACATGAGGATTTCAAACAGGAGAATAGGTATGAAAAGTTTTAGGTTNNTACATGGCCGCAGATTCTGAAGGCGCCAACCGCACCACGGTCTTCAGCCAGGATGCCATCTTCTTTGCCTTCGTGGACCTAGCCAATGCCCCAGATGATACAACCCTCAAGGCAGTCTGGACAGTGGTGAATGCACAAGACACAGATCCGAACATGATGATTAACGAATCTGAGTTCATCAGCGGCGACGCGCTGGTGCATTTCCAGCTTGAAAACACAGATTACCTCTGGCCGATCGGGCAGTACAAGGTGGATATCTACTTGAATGGCGAACTCGACCAGACCCTGAATTTCGAAGTCCAGTAAACAACTTAATAATATGCTTTGCCTGCCGCCATTCACCTGATGGCGGCTTTTTTATTGGCAATTTGATTCTTTAATCCACCATTATTAACTTTCGCCAGAAAATAGGGTAAGATATGCAACTGAACGACTACTATCAAGTACCAAAATCCAGTATCGGAGAGAATTCACCATGCAAGAAAAACTAAATGAATTAAAAGAGATCATGGGAACCCTGACAGACCTGGGGCACGCATCTGCACTGCTTAGCTGGGACCAGGAAACCTACATGCCACCGGGAGGCGTTGAGTCTCGCGGGCGTTCGCTGGCAACATTAGGCAAAATGGCACAGGAAATCAGCACCGATGAGAAATTTGGCAGGCTGATCGAAGAATTGGAACCCTGGGCAGCTGAACANNACTCTGACGATGCCAGGCTGATTATCGTAACCCGCCGGGTATACGATAAAGCTGTCAAAGTCCCGCCGGAGATGGTCGCCGAAAGGGCTATGCTTTCCACCCAGGCCAATGCTGCCTGGAGAGAGGCACGCCAAAAATCAGATTATTCCATCTTCGAACCCCACATGGAAAAAATCGTTGAGTACAACCAGCGATACGCCGATCTGTTCAAACCTTATGACCACCCCTATGATGTGCTCCTGGATGATTACGAGCCATTGATGAAGACGCAAGACGTTAAGAAGATCTTCGCCGAAATACGTCCTCAGCAGGTGGAATTGATCGAAGCCATCTCCAAAGCCCAGCAGGTGGATGACAGCGTACTGTTCAAGTTTTACCCGGAGAAAGACCAGCTCGCGATGGGGGAAGAGATCATCAAAACCATCGGTTACGATTTTAGCCAGGGGCGGCAGGATAAAGTCACCCACCCCTTTATGCAACCCATGGGATTCGGAGATATCCGGGTCACCTATCGGGTCGATGAGAACTTTTTCAACACCTACATCTTTTCGATCATGCATGAAGCCGGCCACGCAATNNAACCTGGTCGGCCGCTCGATGCCCTTCTGGCAGTGGTACTATCCCAAACTGCAAACCCGTTTCCCGGAGCAAACCAAAGGCGTCAGCCTGGAAAGCTTCTATAAGGCCATCAATAAAGTTGAGCCCTCCTTCATCCGGGTTGAAGCAGATGAAGCGACCTATAACCTGCATATCATGCTGCGCCTCGAGATTGAGATCGGCCTGCTCGAAGGCACCATCAAACCCAGCGAACTGCCGCAGGCATGGAACGACCGCTTCGAGGAATATCTCGGTATCCGCCCGAAGAATGACGCGGAAGGCTGCCTGCAAGATATCCACTGGTCTTTTGGTTTATTCGGGTATTTCTCAACCTACGCCCTTGGCAACCTGGTCTCAGCCCAATTGTGGGACAAGATCAACCAGGACATCCCCAATTTGGATGACCTGACAAGGGCCGGGGAGTTTGGCGAGCTGCTTGGCTGGCTGAACAATCATATCCACGCCCACGGCTCCAAGTTCTATCCCCAGGATCTCATCCAGCGTGTCACCGGCTCGAAGATCAACGGAGCAGCTTACATCAAGTACCTGAAAGACAAGTTCTCCAGCATCTACGGCATATAAGATTCATTTTTTCACTTCCAGATACCCGCTGCAAGCAGCGGGTATCTGTTTAACAACACCCTCTCACCCATCAATTTCCGCACATCAATCCAGCTAGCACCAACCTCTGATTTATAGTAAGCTTAACTGCACTATGGGCAACCGACATATGCTTTCCTTCTCCCCCATCTTTAGGGTTTCCCTGNNAGTCTCCGAACATTGGAAATTGACCCATCAGCCAGTAACCAGCCCCTGCCAGCCCAGGCGGAGAGCCAGGTGCTAAGTTCGGATGCTGCCAGCACGCCTGCCCAAATCCTAATGGAAGACAGGTTGCCCACTCTCGTAACGATGGAAGCTCCAGCCGCAAATCATGTGGCCGAAACCCCGCCAGCCATCGATTATGGTACAGCAGACTTGGCCATCGTCCGTCCGGGCAAGCTCTCCCGCCATACCTCACCGATCCGCGTGATCGCCAACCTCAACACTACCCTGCCGATGCAAACCGAGATCACGCTGTTTGGCGAAGATGGCCGGGTCCTGGCCAGCAAAATGCTGTGGTCCAAGCCATACAATGACCCTATCAATGGGAACCTGATCACGGATATCGAGTTCTCTTTACCGGGCATGGCTGAGACAGGCAGGCTGGAACTGAAGGCGTTTGATTCTAACAGCAGGGTTTGGGCACTGAACTCCGTTTACCTGATCCTGCTGTCATCGGGCATCACCGACCGCAACTACGCCGCTGAGGACCAGGAGCGTATCCTTCTGCAATTACCTTTCCCAGACCAGCGCCAGATCGACAGCAGTCCAATTTTTATTTCCGGGCTGGTGCGCACTGATTCCGATGTGCCGCTGACCATCTGGCTGATTGATGCGGTCGGAAACATCGTTGGGGAAGGTCAGGCCTCTGTAGTACTCAGCCCCAACAGTCCCTACGGGCAATTTGTTGGTGAAATACCTTACCAGGTTGCCAGTTCAACACCAGTTGTGATGACATTTGGCATGCAGGAAGGACGTATCCCCGGCTTTACCTATATCAAAACGATCGAATTTACCTTGCAGCCGGCTAACAACTAGACCAGGTCACCTAAAATCACCGTATAATATTCAAAATGGAATCCAAAAATTTCTTTTTGTTGGTCTTGAAGCTGGAATCGGATCTATCAGAAGAAACCCCTTAACATCAGGACACTTAACATGGAATTAAACGCAGGATTTACCCTCAAAAACCGATACGTGATCAAAAACCAGCTTGGCAGAGGTGGGATGGGGGCCGTCTATCTGGCGGAGGACACAGCCCTCGACCAGCTTGTGGCCGTAAAATCTAACCTCAACTCCAGCCAGCAGAGCCAGCGCCAATTCGAAATCGAAGCCCGTTTGTTAGCCAAGCTTCGCCACCCAAATCTGCCCCTGGTGTTCGACCATTTTATCCTTGAGGATATCCAATACCTGGTGATGGACTACATCCCGGGAGAAGATTTGAGTCAAAAGCTGAAAAAAGACGGCCCTCAGCCGGTATATAAAGTCTTGGAATGGGCGGACCAGATCAGCTCTGCTCTCACATTTTTGCATTCGCAGGATCCTCCTGTCATCCATCGTGATATCAAGCCAGCCAACCTCAAAATTCAGCCAGATGGAAAGATCGTGCTGGTGGATTTTGGCATCGCCAAAGCCAGCATAGGGGATACGACTGTTGGAGCGCGCGGCTATTCCCCAGGATTTGCCCCACCGGAACAGTACGGTGAGGCAGTAACCGGACCTTTCTCCGACCAATATTCCCTGGCCGCCACCCTGTATAACCTGCTGACCGGAAACCCACCGCCAGAATCCGTGGATCGAAT
>DNGN01000198.1 GCA_003486225.1 Chloroflexota bacterium | reverse complement strand
ATTGATATGGAACACGCCCTCGATCCGGCATATGCCTCCCGCTGCGGGGTTGATGTTGAGAATTTGCTGATCTCGCAGCCGGATATGGGCGAACAAGCTTTAGAGATCACCGAAACTCTCGTGCGCTCCGGCGCAGTGGATGTGGTCGTGATCGACTCGGTTGCGGCACTGGTCCCGCGCTCGGAATTGGAAGGCGATATGGGAGATGCCACCATGGGTGTCCAGGCCCGGCTGATGTCTCAGGCGCTGCGCAAGCTCTCAGGGGCAATCAAACAGACCAATACGGCCGTGATCTTCACCAACCAGCTCAGGCAGAAGATCGGTGTCATGTTTGGAAACCCGGAAACCACGACCGGCGGGATGGCGTTAAAATTTTACTCCTCCGTAAGGTTGGATGTACGCCGCATTCAATCCATCAAAGCCGGCAGCGATATCGTCGGCAGCCGCACGCGGGTGCGGGTTGTGAAGAACAAAGTTGCCGCACCATTTCGTGCAGCAGAATTTGATATAATGTATAATGAAGGTATCTCCAAGTTCGGAGATATTCTGGATCTCGCCGTAGAATTCCAGATCGTTGACAAACGCGGCTCGTTTTATAATTACGGCGAGATAAGGTTAGGGCAAGGGCGTGAAAATACCAAAGAGTATTTACGCCAAACACCCGAACTAGCTGAGGAGATCGAAATCGCGATCAGAGAACAGGCACTTACTAACGGCATAATGCCGCTCGATGATTAGCCACTTCTCAGCTGATGGCCGCAATTAGATGTCGCTGACACTGCGGCCACGACTGATACGATAATAAGATAATCAGGATATTACCAGGAGAGGCATAACCTGCTTCTTGAAGAAAAAAAACTTAGGCAAGATCGCTCATAAAATGCAACTAGACAAATATTTAGGATATCGTCTGGGAAGAATTGAACAAACAAAATCATAGCTTGTGCAGCTCATGTGAGCCTCCTTTGCCATAGGTAAATCCCTGTACCATTACTAGGCCAAAACAAGGTTTTGGAATCTTATCGTATGCAGCCGTGACCCGCTTGTCTGTCACGGCCTTTGGTTTTAAACAAGTGAGACATGNNGCCTGGCTCCACACCGGCCAGGAACTGAGCGAGGAAAAGATCGCCGAGTTAAAATCAAAAGATGATGTTGAGATTGCCCTGCAGCGAGCCATGAACTTTCTCAGCTATCGGGCACGTTCTGAACAAGAAGTGCGCCAGAACCTTAAAAAGCACGAACATGCTGATCCAGTGATCGAGGAGATCCTCGATCGCTTGAGAAGAGGCGGTTTGGTGGATGATCAGAATTTTGCCGAAATCTGGGTGGAAAACCGCTCAGAATTTCGCCCGCGCGGCAGCCAAATGCTACGGGTGGAGCTGCGGCAAAAAGGCATCCAAGACCAGGTGATTGCAGATGTGCTGGGCCAGATCGACGAAAGCGCTCTGGCACTTAAAGCCGCCCGAAAAAAAGCACGCCGTTTTCAGAGCCTGGAATGGCAGGATTTTAGAAAAAAAATGAATGGTTTCCTGGCCAGGCGAGGGTTTCACTATGGAGTCATCTCCGAAGTGCTGCCCAAAGTCTGGGAAGAATTGACTACCCAGACCGATGATTAATACAACAACGAAAGAGGTAGAACCATGAACAACCCAATATTAATTGCTGGAATTGCTGGCGTCCTCGGAGCAGCAATCGGGTTCTTCATCCGGCACTTGATCCTGATGCAAGCCATCAAAAAAGATGAAATGCTCGCAGGACAAATTATTAATTCTGCAAAAGAAGAAGCCCGAGAGATCGAATTAGTGGCCAAAAATAAAGCCATTGAGATCCGGGAAAGTGTCGATCAAGAACTGGACCGCAGGCGCCAGGATTTAAACAAAGAGGATGATCGCCTTCAGCGGCGGAGGTCTGAACTTGATGAACGCACAGACCGCGTTGAGAAAAGAGAACAACGCCTGAATAAACGCCAGAGTTCCATGGACCGGCGCGCCAACGAAATCGACGAGCTGTATGCCCAGGCGCTGGAAAAATTACAGATCGTTTCCAATATGACCATCGACGAGGCCCGGGAGGTTTTGCTGGCCGAAGTTGAAAAAGAAGCTCGAGGCGATATGGCCCGCGTCATGCGGCAAATTGAAGCTGAGGCCAGGGAAGAAGGCGAGAAACGCGCCCGCAACCTGATCTCACTNNGCGACCACCGGAGTGGATGTGATTGTTGATGACACGCCAGAAGCGGTCACAATCTCCTGCTTTGACCCGGTACGCCGCGAGATCGCACGGCGCACCTTGCAAAAACTGGTCAATGACGGACGCATCCACCCGGCCAGCATTGAAAAAACCATGCAGAAAGAAACCAGCGAAGTTGAACGCATCATTGAAGAAGCCGGGGAAGAGGCAGCCTTCGAGGCTGGTGTACCCAACCTGCACAAAGAGATCACCAAAACCTTGGGGCGGCTCAAATTCCGCACCTCCTACGGCCAGAACCAGCTTGATCATGCGGTTGAAACGGCTAAATTATCCTCTGTGATTGCCGCAGAACTGGGAGCAGATGTGGAGATCGCCAAGATGGGCGGTCTTCTGCATGACCTCGGAAAGGCCATGGACCACAACCTGGAAGGCACGCACGCCCAGATTGGGGCAGATTTCGCGGCTCGGTATAAAGTGCCCAAGGCTGTCCTGAACGCCATGGCCTCGCATCATCATGAAGTTGAACAGGAATCTGTGGAAGCGGTGATCGTGGAAGCCGCAGATGCCATCTCAGGCGCTCGCCCTGGAGCCCGCCGAGAGAGCCTGGACCAGTACCTCAAACGAGTTAGGGGCCTGGAAGAAATCGCCAATTCCTATAAAGGCGTTACCCAGAGCTATGCCTTGCAGGCGGGGCGCGAGGTGCGCATCATCGTTCAGCCGGAAGACATCGACGACCTGGATGCCACCCGCCTGGCACGCGATATTGCCAAACAGATCGAAGAAACCATGCAGTATCCCGGGCAGATTAAAGTCACTGTCCTGCGCGAAACCCGTGCCGTGGACTTTGCGAAATAAGTTGAAAGCCAAATATAAAATAAAAACAGGGAACGAATGTTCCCTGTTTTTTTATACAACGTCTCGCTTTTTCAACCCGCTATAAAGGATACTGTCAGGTTTCGTCCCGGGCGGCTCTCTCCAAGAACTGTACCGTGAGCTGGATATGTCCGACATGGATTGCCGTATGTTCCAAGGCATGCAGGATGGCCCACCCGGCAGATATATCCATTTGATGCTGCTTGGAATGACGCATCTGCTCCAGGTCGGCTACAGCCATTTTCTCAAAAGCTGAATTAATCCCTTCAAGGGTGGTGTCCAGGATTTGAATTAAATCCGATTCCTGCAACCCGCTGACCAAAAACTCTTTTGGCCGATCCCTGTCGGAGTCCTTTCCCTGTGGGATATCCACGGCCCAAAACTTCTCCGCCGCTGCCAGATGGGTGACAAGCACGTTGATCGAGTTCGTTTCACCTGCAGGCACCCAATCCAGGGCCTTCGTGTTGAGTCCGTGAATGGATTTCTTTATTTCCCCATGCAAGGCATCAAACCTGTTCAGCAGATCACGAAAAAATGGTTCCATCGGTTACCTCTGGGTAAAAATGATGTAATCAATATTCCCTGGGGAATGTCCCATCTCGGTCAAAATCGCTGCACACTCGGAACGATGCTGCATGCCATGAAATGCCAGTTGTGTAAAAATGTCGACATAACGGTATTCGAACACTCTTCCATCATGGACGGTGAAGCGAAAAAGACTTCCAATCTGTTCCTCATCCATCTTACCCAGAAACGCGCGCAACCTCAGTTCAACATCCAACCAGTCATTCACCAGCTGCTGCAGGGTGGTATATTTTTCCGGCCGGAAAAATTCACGTCTTTCCTCGCGGGTCATCTCGATCCCTTCAAATCGCTTCAGCCAGCTCCATTCAGCGAATAAGGTATGACTCAATATGTCCCGCAAATTTGCCTTAAATAATGGGATTTGTTCCAGAAACTGATCTGCAGTTAACTTTTCGACATGCTTCACGATCAGGCCGTTGGCCCAATAATTGTATTCCATCAGTTGTTCAGTATAGGCTTTCATAAACACCTCACATGTTGATAAATGGATTGTAGACCCGCTCTCGCCCCACGGTGGTTTCCGGTCCATGTCCGTTAAGCAGGCGGGTCTCATCAGGCAGGCTCATGACATGCTGGCGAATACTCTGGAGCAGCTCCGCATAGCTGCCGCGCGGCAGGTCTGTCCTCCCAATACTGCTCTGGAAGATCACATCTCCGCAAAATAATACTCCTACTTCCTTACAGTAAAACATAACATGCCCGGGAGTATGACCAGGAGCATGAAGCACCTCAAACTGCATGTCTCCGAGGCTGAGAATCATGCCATGCTCCAATAAAATCGTCGGCCTCGGTCCCGTATCCACCCCGTTCAGGCCAAACAAAGGCGCTCCCCCTTGCATCTCCCACAACCACATGTCCTCCGGGTGCAATGCTACGGGTGGTTCAGGCGTCAGCCCCGAAGCGACTGCACCAGCCCCCCCGATATGGTCAAAATGGGCATGAGTCAGCCAGATCCCTTCAATCGTCCAGTCCAGCTGTTTAGCTTTGTCCAGGATCATCTCACCGTCAAAAGCAGGATCGATCACTACCGCTTTCTTTGACTCTACCTCCCCGACCAGATAGGCGTTCGTCATGGTCATTCCCTGGGGCATTTGATGGATTTCAATCGTCATTGGCACCTCTATTCACTTGATAAAATCGTAAGGTCATTATACTTTGTCAGAGCCCAAAAGCGTGTTAAACTTTAGTACATTGAGGAGGCTTTCATGGCAAAACATATCCCCGAACCATTCAAAATCAAAATGGTTGAACCCATCCGGCTCATCTCCAGGCAAGAACGAGAAAAAGCGCTTAAGGAGGCCGGTTACAATGTTTTTGGTCTGCGGGCGGAAGATGTTTATATCGATTTTATGACCGATTCAGGCACCTCTGCCATGAGCCAGGAACAATGGGCAGCCATCATGCAAGGGGATGAATCCTATGCGGGGGCGCGCTCCTATTTTCGCCTGAAACAAGTCATGGATGAGATTTTTGGATTCCGGTTTTTTGTTCCCACCCACCAGGGGCGGGCAGCTGAAAACATNNTGCGCAATTTCATCGAAGCGCAAGGACCACAGAATATTCCGCTTGGCATGATCACCATCACCAACAACGCGGGCGGTGGGCAGCCTGTTTCAATGGAAAACCTCCGAAAGACCGCTGAAATTTATCAATCCTACGGCATCCCTTTCTTCATCGATGCCTGCCGCTTTGCAGAGAACGCGTATTTCATCAAACTGCGAGAACCGGGTTACGAAGATAAAACCCCTCTGGAAATCGCCCAGGAAATCTTTTCCCTGGCAGACGGAGCTACCATGAGTGCCAAGAAAGATGGCATCGTCAATATCGGCGGTTTCCTGGCCCTGAATGATGAACAACTTTTCCAGGATGTGCGCAATGAGCTAATCATGCGAGAAGGCTTCCCCACTTACGGGGGTTTGGCCGGCAGAGATCTCGATGCCATGGCCGTCGGCTTCAAGGAGGCCTTACAGGTCCCTTACCTGGAATACCGGCTCGGCCAAACCACCTATCTTGGCGAAAGGCTGCTCGAGAGCGGCATCCAGATCATCGAACCGCCAGGGGCGCATGCCATTTACCTCGATGCGATGAAAATGCTGCCCCACATCCCCCAAAGGGAATTACCAGGCCAAGCCCTCTCCATCGCCTTGTACCTGGAAGGTGGCATCCGGGCTGTCGAATTGGGAACTGTGGCCTTTGGCTTCCACGACCCGGACACCGGCCAGGAAGTTTTCCCCAAGCTTGATCTGGTGCGCATGGCGATCCCAAGAAGGGTCTATACCCAGAGCCACATGGACTATGTAGTGGATGTTCTCAAATCGATCACAGAAAAATCGGCCACCATCGGCGGCTACAGGATCAGCTACCAGCCCAGATTGCTCAGACACTTTACTGCAAAATTTGAACCTCTAGCACACTAGAACCAGGAAGCACCTGATGACAGCAACCAGCTACCCAGAAGAGATCAGGCAATACCAGGCGAAAATGGAGCGGCAGTTAAGAGCACCGGACGGATGGCTGACACTGGCCGGATTGCATTGGCTAACACCAGGCAACAACACGCTCGGCTCGGCACTCAGCAGCAACATCCCGCTCCCCCCTTTCTCAGCCCCCCAAGAAGTAGGCAACCTGATCTTTGATCAAGGGAAGGTAAGCTTCCAGCCGTTTTCCGGGGTAGATATCCGCATCAATGGACATGCGGTCAACACGCCAATTGATCTGGAACCAGATCGAAATCAGAACCCAACCATCCTGACACTGGGAGACCTGAGTATTTTCGTGATCATACGCGGTGAGCGGGTCGGCATCCGCGTAAAACAGGTCAGCCACCCCAACCGGCTCAATTTCCCAGGGCGCGTGTGGTGGCCAGTGGATGAATCATTCCGGGTCCAGGCCGAAGTAAAGGTATACGAGCCGCAAAAAATCATCTCCATCCCGGATATCCTAGGCGATATCGAAGAAACACCAGTGGACTGCGCCCTGCAATTTTCTCTGGACCACCAAACCTACACCCTGGATCCGATCACCTTAACGAGCGGGCAATTTTACATCCTGTTCCATGACCTCAGCTGCGGACAGGGAAGCTACCCCAGTGGCCGCTTCCTGGTCACCGAACCACCCGAAGGTGGCACGGTCTGGATCGATTTTAATAAAGCCTATAACCCGCCTTGTGCATTCACTCCTTATGCCACCTGCCCGATGCCGCCAAAACAAAATTATCTGCCTGCCAGCATTCATGCAGGTGAGCGCTATCAAAACCATTCTGGAGATTTGGCTGTAAAATGAGCGATCGTCTGAGAAACGCCATCTCAATCTTCTCCGGTTTGCTTTCAATTGGGTTGACCATCTATCTGTTTTCCAGGAACCCGGAGATTTCTGCCAGCACCTTCGACTGGCTGCTGTTTGCACTCCTGATTACCATCACCTCCTCGATCAGCATTCCAGTGGGAGTCGGAGACGTTTCGCTGATGCCGATGGTTTCGCTGAGTTCCACATTCGTGATCGGCGTCATCCCCACCGCAGTTGCAGAAATTTTGGCCGATCTCTTATATGGGTTGATGCGCGTTCTAAAGCCGCGTGGAGATAAATGGGAACCTGAGGAGAAAGGATTTTCACTCTCTGCGACGACCACTGCCAATATTACGATGCATGTTCTCAGTGTGCTGGCAGCCGGATCCGTGTTTTACGGGCTTGGCGGGAGGAATTCCCTTGAAACATCAGCGGATATTTTGATCCTGATCACTACCAGCGCCGTCTATATCATCACCAATTATCTGATTGCCGGGCTTTTCCTGTCGATGNNTTCCCACCTGAAAAGCATGCTGGTTTACGAAGCCATTCCCCTCGTCTTCGCGCCTTTGCTTGCCATGGTTCACGACAACCTTGGTTTGCTGCCCTTCAGCATGTTTGCGGTCAGTTTGATTGCGATTGCCGCCCTGCTGCGGGACCAGGCAAGAACCCATAAGAAATTGGAACGCAGAGTCCAAGAATTGGGCAGCCTGCAAGCGGTAGGGCAATCTTTGAGCTCCAGCCTGGATATTCATTTTATTGGAGAAACGATCTACAGCGAAATCTGCAAATTAATGCCCGCGAATAATTATTACCTTGCGCTTTGGAATGCAGAAACGGATGAAGTCAATTTTTCGGTCATTTATGAAAACAACCAGCGCATGGAAGGTCAGTCCAGGACCTCAAAGCACGGCTTAACCGAATATGTCATCCAGAATAAAAAAGCCCTGCTGATCGAGAAAAACGTCAAAAAAACCTGTGAGTCCTTGGGCATCATTCACTACGGTATTGAAGCCCACTCTTGGTTGGGTGTACCGATCCTGGCCAGGGACCAAGCGATCGGCATGATCGCTGTACAATCTTTCCCGCTTAAGGATCAAATTGCAAAAAGCTACACGCGCGATGATCTGGAGATCTTAAACACCATTGCTGCCCAAGCCTCGGTGGCCATCCAGAACGCATGGCTGTATACCCAAACCGATGAGGCTCTGGCAAAAAGAGTTCAGGAAGTCAACTCTATCCTAAACTCTACCTCTGACGGGATCATGCTGCTGAATTTTGAGATGCGGGTCATTGAGATCAACCGGGCTTTATGCCAACTACTCGGGATCAACTCGGCGGAATTGCTGCATAAGACCATCCCGGTCGAAGAAGACAACCCATTTTCCATCCTCTCACTCGATGAAACCATCCTGAAAACATTCCAGGACCAGGAACAATCCGCCCATCAGGATGTGATCCAATTTCAGGGCAAACGAGAATTTCCTGCAGAACGCACCATTTCCCCGGTTCAAGACAGATCCGGCAAAGTGATTGGCTGGCTTTGCGTATTCAGGGATTTAACCGAACAATTCCGCCTGGAAAAAATTAAAGAAGACCTGACCAGGATGCTGGTCCACGATCTGCGCTCGCCGATCATCACCATCCAGAGCGGGTTGGATATGATCGAGGTCATGATCAATGATAATGATCCTCAGGTGCTGTTGGAGATGGTGGATATCGCGAGGACAGGCAGTAACCGCATGCTGGGAATGATCAACGAACTGCTGAACATCACCCAGCTGGAATCCGGCGAGCTGGTCCTCCACGCCGATACTGTGGATCTACGGTCCCTTTTTGATGAGGAAATCCTCAGGTTCAAGCCGATTTTGAACACGGAAAACCTGGTCCTTTCACAAAATCTGGCCAGCCCCCTGCCAACCATCCAGGGAGACGCGGACCTCCTGCAGCGGGTGATCCACAATATCCTCGATAATGCAGTCAAAGTATCGCCACAAGGCAGTCAGATCGAAATCTGGGCCAGACCTGACCCCGAGCACGAAGGCTTCCTCCTGGTGGGCATTCAAGATCAGGGCCCGGGAGTCAAGCAGCAGGAGCGAGAACTGCTATTCGAAAAATTTTTCACCAACCAAGAAACCAAATCGCGCCGCAAGGGAACTGGCCTGGGCCTGTATTTCTGTAAATTAGTCGTAGAAGCTCACGGGGGGAAAATCTGGGTGGAAAGCGAGCTGGGCCAGGGCAGCAATTTCATTTTCAGCCTGCCAATGGAATGAACAACCTGGGCTTGGATGCTTGGCGAAACCAGTCCCGATAGGATGTTCAACTGAAAATATTTCCTGGTTATTTCTTTTTTGTGTTCTCCCAGATCTCATCCATCTCTTTAAGCGTTAGATCTGATAAGTTTCTGCCCTGGGTTCTGGCTACCTGTTCAATTGCCTGAAAGCGCCGGCGGAACTTAGCATTGGTCTCCCGCAAGGCTGATTCGGCATCAATTTTCCACCAGCGGGCCAGGTTGACCAGTGCAAACAGCAGGTCCCCGAACTCTTCGGTGCGTGCTTCATCCGTGTCTGCAAGGCGCAGTTCCTCCAGTTCTTCCTCCAGTTTCCGGAACACTCCCTCTACTTCCNNCTCCACATCCGAAAAAACATGCGGGTGGCGGCGCACAAGTTTGGTATGGATGCCCCGGATGACATCTGCCATGGAAAATTCGCCATCTTCTGTGGCGATTTGGGTCTGCAGCACAATCTGCAATAGCAAATCCCCGAACTCTTCCTGCATCTCCACAGGATCATCCCGATCGATTGCCTCAAGGGCTTCATAGGCTTCTTCCAACAGGTTGGTGCGCAGGGTCTGATGCGTTTGTTCCCTGTCCCATGGACAGCCTTCAGGAGACCTTAAATGGGCGATCAGGCCCTGAAAGCCTTCAAACGAAGTAAAATCCCCCAGAGGTGGCAAATAAAGCGATGTGAGCAGTCCTGTATGCAGGCTTTGGTCAATCTGGTAGAGAGGGACTTGCTCAACAACCTGCTCGGGAGTCCCAGCCGCGTGCACCAGCGAAACCAAATGCTCATCCGGATACTGCGCCATGAGGGTGATCTTGACTTCCCCCGCCACCATGGCGGAGTACAGCTGACAGATCAGCACCGGGACATCTGGGGGAAACGAAGGATGGTGCGCGGAGAGCATTTGCAAGGCATCCATTACCACAGTTTGTGGTAATGGGTCTATGCGCAATGCCGTAAATGTTGGCTCTAAAAAGCTCAATCCTTCCACCACCCGCACAGTAAGGCCCTGTTCCTGCGCCTGGCGGATGATCTCGGGGCCAGTTGCCTCGGCAATATAGGGATGACCTGGCACAGCATACACCACCCCTTGCGGCCTGCGCCCTAATTCAAGGATTTTTTCCACAATCCGCTGGTAGACCCGGCTGAAATCCTTTTCTTCATCATAATAGGCATCAAAGGAATGCAGCTTTAGCCCTTGCGGCAGTTCAGCAACCGTCGGGTGCTGGGCAGTCCGCAAATAGATCTCCTCAGCATTCTCCAGCACGTTCCAGGCTTCTCGGGTCAACTGTTGCGAGTTTCCTGGGCCCAATCCCAATA
>DNGN01000197.1 GCA_003486225.1 Chloroflexota bacterium | reverse complement strand
TATGTCCTGCGCACGCACCGGCCCCGCCGGGAACAGTACCTGCAGCTCTGCCAGGCCCCGGAATACCGCCGGATTGCTTTTGTGCGCCTGCGCTGGCCGCATCAGGCCGAAGCGTGGCTGCGGGCATTTACTTGCGCGCCAGGATCACCAGCCGGGTAGAGATGTGCGTGCCAAAGCGCTGCACCCGCTGGCGCAGCTGGTCTGCCCTGTGCTGGTGCGCGGTGTAATCTGGCAGCGCTTCTGCCTTTTTCAGCACCCGCTCGATGGTTTCCAGCACCTGCCGATTGATTTTTTCCCCTTTTGGGTCAGGGTTGAGGTCCGCCAGGTCAAAGATTTTCGACTCGGTGAAACGCCTGGGCTGCACCAGGTCCAGGATTTCCTGCCGGGCAAAGGTCGGGTTGTGCGAGATACCCAGGGCGGTGTCGATCTCGGCAGCCCAGTGGTGGATGAGGGTCTCGGTGAATTGGGTCTGGGCCAGCTGGTCGCGGTACATTTCGACAATCAGCAGAATCCCGCCGGGTTTGAGCACCCGCTGCATCTCGGCCAGCGACCGCTGGGGCTGCGGCAGGTGGTGGAGGGAGAAAGCGCAGGCGACCAGGTCGAAGGCAGCATCTGGGTAATTCAGAGCGGCGGCGTCCTGCTGTTCGAAATGCAGATCGTCCCCGGGGTGGTGCTGCCTGGCCTCAGCCAGCACGGTAGGGTTCAGATCCACGCCCGTGATTTGCGCATAGCCTTTAAGGCTTTCTTTCAGGATGCCGGTAAACCCACCCGGTCCGCACGCCACATCCAGCACTTGCCCGGCTTCAATCTGGCCCAGGAGTTCGCGGAAAAACAGGTGTGGTTCCCGGTTGATCAGCTGTGGGGTTGACTCATGCTCCATTTTTGCTCCTGTGTCCATTGTACTGGAGAGTGCTGGAAAAAAATTAAGAGCCAGCTTAGTGTGGATACAGGATGATCTAACTCAGCATATAATTATTTATAACCTGACCAATGGAGGGCAGCCATGAACTTTGCCGAATTGAACTGGATGCAGGTCGAAGCCTATCTGGCGGAAGATGACCGCCTGATCGTGCTGATCGGGGCCACCGAACAGCATGGGTACCTGAGCCTGCTGACTGATATCCTGATCCCGCAGACTTTGGCCGAGGCGGCTTCCGAGCAGACGGGCGTGCTGGTGGCACCCCCGATGCCTTACGGCAACTCCCCTTATTTTTTGGCTTATCCGGGCACTATCAGCCTGCGCATGACCACCCTGATGGCTGTGCTGGAAGATATGCTGCAGTCCGCTTACTACCAGGGGTTCCGCAAGTTCCTCATCCTCAACGGGCACGGGGGTAACCTGGGTGCAAAATCTGTGCTGGGTGAACTGGCCAACCAGCTGCCCGAGATGCGGTCCTACTGGTACGATTGGTGGATCGCGCCGGTGGTCAAGGAAATTGCTGCCAGGCACGGGTATGCTCCCGATCATGCCAACTGGTCGGAGTCTTTCCCCTTTACCCGCGTCACCGACCTGCCGCCGGGCGAAAAGCCGAGCCCCGGGCCAGCCCCCAGCAGTCAGGCCAAAAAGATGCGCCAGCATTTTGGAGACGGTTCATTTGGCGGGCATTACCAGGCACCGGATGCACTGATGGATGAGATCTTTGATGCCTGCTTGCAAGAGGTTGTCGAATTGTTGGAACGATTAGGAGCGTGATATGTGTGTTCAAAAGCAATCGGGGGTTTTGGGGATAGTGTTGGTCGCCCTGTTGGCTGGCTGCACGGCAACGGCGGGACAATCTGACTTGGGAGCGACCGTAGAAGCGCTGGAAACCCAGGTTTCCCAGCAGGAGGAATGGATCAGCTACCAGTCGACCCAGATAATGGCTCAGCAGGAAATGATTGTCGCCCTGGCGACGCGTTCGCCTGCCGGGGTACAAGGCGGATTTGGCGTTCCGCAAGACGGGCCAACCCTCACGCCGTACCAGCCGGTGGACGGGTCTGTACTGATCCATGGCGGGGGATGCTGTGTTGGCGGCAACGCCGGAGATACCCTTGAGGTTGATGTGCAGTTTAACGCTTTCAGCCTGGAAGGTGAGGTGGTCGAGATGCGGGTGTTGGCCGGCCCACCCTTGGGTACCGGAGCCGAGCTTGCTGACCAACCCTGGGAGCCGTTCAGGCCGGAGCGCGTGTTTTCGGTCCTGGTTGCTACCAACTGGACCACGTTTTGGGTGCATGTGCAGTACCGGGATGAAAGCGGTATGCTCTCGCCAGTCTTTTCAGATGAGATTGGTGTGGAGGGCCATTAACCTAAATTTCTTGCTGGCAGGTTCAGGCCGGTTGGGCAGGGAGCAGGTCAGGCTGAGATCTGTTTCAAGGTCACCCCAACGCTGTTCAGAAATTGCAGGGCGTGTTCGTCAATGCGGTAGTCGTTCAGGTAAGCGATTTCGCTAATGCCGGCGTTGATCAGGGTTTTGGTGCAGTTGATGCACGGAAAATGCGTGACATAGCAGGTCGCCCCGTTGGTCGAGACGCCGTGCAGGGCGGCCTGGATGATGGCATTGGTTTCAGCGTGGATGGTGCGCACGCAGTGCCCGTCGATCAGCAGGTGCCCATCTGTGTCGCAGTGCGGAAGGCCGCTGGGGGAGCCGTTAAATCCGGTGGTCAGGATGCGTTTGTCTCGCACCAGCACGGCCCCAACGTGGGCCCGGTCGCAGGTGCTGCGTTCTGCCACTGCCAAGGCGATATTAATAAAGTAACTATCCCAAGTTGGACGCATGTGAAATCCTCGCAGATTGAAAATAATGGCCTGATTTTATCATGCCTTTTTCGTGCTGCTGTGGGAATTTGGCAGGTTATGGGTTGAGGAATTCAATTTCAAGCGTGAACTCTGTCGGGTAGTCGTTGGCCAACACCTTGATGATATAGTTCTGGCTTTCCGTCAGAAGGGCCTCCCATGTGGTGGACCCTGACTTGCGCTCCACATAATTGACCAGGTCCAGGAGACCATAGATGTGCAGCGAGGCCTGACCGCTGATCGAGTTGAGCGTGACCCTGGCTTTCTGCCCTTTTACGGCGTAAGCCCGGAATTCGACAATATCGTCGGCTGCGATCATTCCCTGAAAAGTTTTGGCGGTGGCACCGGAATCAAAATTGACGTCGATGGGAGTGGCCACGTGCAGGATAAAGTCGGCTGACTTGCCTGCCGGAACCACGGTGACGATATAGTCCTGGGTTTTGGTGATCCTTGTCAGGTACCAGGTATAGCCGCTGGCAGCCGAGAGGATCTCTTTGCCATCAGCGCCAGAGATCGCCAGTGCCGGGGTTTTGCCCCCCGACTCGATGAACAGCGAGAGCATCTGCCCTTGACTGACCTGCAAGACATATTCCCTGGGGGTGTTCTCCTGAACCTCTCCGCGCACGGTGGCAAAGGTAGTGCCTGGGGCAAACAAGATGCGGTTGTCCTCGACCGTTGGGGAAGCGGTGGGTTCCACACTCGGGGATGGGGTTGGGCTCCCGGTTGGCTGAACCATTTCCTCCGGGGTATGGGATGGGATGAGGAGCGTGGGTTCGGGGAAAATGTTGGTCTGCTCTGCCTGCGCCAGCAGTGCCGAGGCGGTCTGATGCACCGAGGTGGCCACCAGGTCTGGGGTGGGGGCCTGCATCACCGTGCTCAGGTTGCAGGCCAGGAGGACCAGGCTGAGAAAATATAGGCTCAGGAAGATGAAATTGATTCGGTTAGATTTCATACTGAACGCCTCTTTCAGTTGACCATATATGAAGGATCTTATCTATAGTAATCGAAGGTGCACCCCATTCAGAATGGTTAATGAGTACCAGTGGCGCATCACCCTGCCCCGCATCCAGTCATGTAGTGTCATTGTGGAAGATGTGGTCGGTCTTCGCGGCTGAGATGAAATCATTCTGGTGCAGCCCGCCGATGACATGCGTCCACCAGCGAACCGTGACCTGCCCCCATTCCACCAGCAGTGCGGGATGATGGTTTTGCTGCTCCGCCAGCCTTCCCACCGCGTTGGCAAAGTCCAGGGCAAGGGCAAAGTTTTTGAATTTGTAGCGCCGGCTGATCTGCTGGACGCCGTCATGGGCGATCACTTGCCAACCTTCCACCTGGAGCAGCAGGCTGTCGATCTCTGGCTGGGAGAGTTTGGGCTGCCCCCCGCGGCAGGGGATGCAGTCCATTTCTGTGAGTTTCATCCGAGCCTCCCAAAAGTTAGTTTGAGCAAAATAGAATTGCCGGTCAGGGTCCCGACTTGGATCATGTTGTTTCTATCATACTGAAATTTGTTCAGGTTGGCCAGCATACGCCAGTCCTCAGCCTGGCTGATCTCTGGCAGGCTGCATAGTTTTCTGTGGATTCCACCCTGTTGCGGGCAAAGGCAAGGCAAATGTCTGCTTAGGATGAAGGAAATGTGAGATAATGGTCATGGGATAGATGCAATACATAGTCATTAGAATGCGTGAGGAGTCTCTAGTGAAATCAGAAAAAGAGATCGTACTGGCTTATATGGAAGCTCATAATGCTCATGATGTTGAGGCCGCGTTGAGCTATTTTTCACCGAAAATCCGCTTTGGGATGACCGGGCTGTGGGTGCGGGAAGGGCTGGAAAAGGTTCGCGAGTTGGAAGAGTGGGATGCTGTGATGCGCAGCCAGCTGGGCTTCAATGATTTTAAAGTACGCAACCAGCGATTGGAATGCACCGGCACAGAAACCAATGACTGGTTTGGTGTGGTGGGCATCAACCAGATCCGCTATGAACCGATCAAGTTTGAGTTTGAGGATGACAAAATCCGCCATATCCGGGCACAGATCTCCCCCAAGGATGAGATGATGGTCGACCGGGCAGTAAACGAGGTGGTGCGCTGGGCGCTGGATCTTTACCCGGATGAAATCCACGATCTGGTTCCAAGAGGAGTCTTCAAATATGGGCATGAGCATGCCCTGCGCTGGAAAAAACTTATCGAGGATTGGAAACGGGCAACCGGGAATTAGTCGTCTGCCCGTCATGGGGGTAACAAGGTTTTAAGCTCAGAAAGGTTTTGGAGATGGCAGAGAGCAGTAGTTACGACCTGGAATATCTTCGCATTGGCTTGGAAGAGATTGAGGATTATTTACTCTCCAAAGAATTATTTTGGCCGGTTACTGGCCGTCCTGCTGGGGGTAAACCTTTCAATAAAATGACCATCGGCAACCTGCTGCTTTCTGAAAGACGCCTGGTGGCGCACTCGAAAGCAGGGCTGCTTACCGCTGCCGAGGAAAGCGAATTGGTGGGCATGCAGGGCAGGCTTGAGGCTGTCCAGGCCAAGTGGCGGGTAAACTGGGAGGAAAAAGCCAGCCAGGAATACCAGACTCGCTTCAACCAATGGATGCGGGCACTCGAAGAACTGAAGAGCGACCGCTACCAGAATGCTCCATATTACCGCAATGAAGTCCGGGCTCGGGTGCAGATGGAGCTGCTGGCGGATCATGTGCCGCACAATGAGCAGATCAACCTGCAGGCGTTTGATAATCTTCTGAAGAGTATCTTTAAACCAGGGCATTTTATCTGGCAGGCAGAGCTGTCTGCTGGTTTCTCGCCAGATAAGTTCTGGTATTTGTATGGCAGTGTGTAGGGTTTAATCCGGATCGCCCCGCCAGATGGCTTGCGGGTCCGGGTGTTTCANNGGTCGCTGAATGGCAGGAAATCAGTCCAGAGCTGGTTGTCGAGCTGGCTGAGGGGCGTTATTCCGCCTGCTCCTGGCGAGCGATCTTCTCCTGCAGCCGGTTTTGGCGGTGTTGGAGCGGGGCTTGCCACTGCAGCTTGTCTGCAAAGGGTGTGTTCGGCAGGGCCAGCAGCGCCAGGGCGGATTGGGTCCAGCGCAGGGCTTCTGGGAAATTCTTTTCAGTATGTTCGTAATATTTGGCCAGTTCTTCATGGGCGTAGATCTGGCGTTCGGCGGCGGCCTGCCACCACAGGCTGAGGGCCAGCGCCATTTCCCCGCGCCGCTTTTGCAGCATGGAAAGCCTGCGGATGACCTCCTGGCGGGTTTGCGGCGGCAACCCTTCATCCAGGCTGTGCTCCAGGATGCGGGCGGCTTTATCCAGGTAGCCAAGGTCTTCGTTCAGTCTCCCGATGGCGGCCAGGTCCAGGGCGTGGGAGACGCGGCCGTCGAGCGGATCGGCCAGCAGGTGGGCGATATGGTTGGTCAGCGCGGCCAGGCTGAGGATATCCATGGCATTGTGGTAAAAAATGCCCTTCATCGGCCGGGCATCACCGCTTTGCAGGTAATCAAAATACATCTGCGGGATCATCCAGCCGGGGGTGTCTTCTTCGCTGCGGGTTTGCTCCAAAATATGCTCTTCCAGGTAGCTGAGTGCCCGGCTTGGCAAACGCTGGCGCCATAATCGGCGTGCTAGGTGCAGCAGGTCGAGGTGGGCGGTCTGCTGGAGCGGGAAGGGCCAACTGTTGGTGATATAACGCGCTTGCAGCAGCGGCAGGTCGTACGATTTGCCATTGAAGCTGACGATGGTCTCGCAGGGGGCCAGGAAATGTTCCAGGGCATGCAGTAAGGCCGGTTCTTCGCCTGGCTCCCGCATGAAGAACTGCGCCAAGCGGAACCCTTGTTCCTCGAAGCGTCCCACCCCCACCATGAAGGCGAAGGTTCCGGAACCTCCCGCAAGACCCGTGGTTTCGGTATCGATGAACGCGAATTGCTCTGGGGTGTGCTGGGCCATGCGCTCCTCACCCGCCCAAACCGAGATCAGGTCCAGCGGGGCAGATAAGCTGAGCGTGGTGTTGCCCTGGGCATGGGAATGGGGGTAAAGCGCTTCCACGAGGAAGACATCCCCGTGGGGTGTGGCGGTCAGGGAGCCCTCAACCACCGATTCGATAGGGAATTTAAGCGCGGTTTTAGGCCTGGATAGTTGCTCCGTGCCAAGTTTCACACCAAGGGCTTTCAGTCGGTCGGATAGGTCAGGCATCAGGCTTTGATTATACCTGAAACCGTTGCCGAAAGGCATTACCGCATGCGGTGGTGGGATGATGGATTCGAAAAACCCCAGACCGCACCCAGGGGGAGGAATTATGAGAATAAAAAAGGCCTGCCTATTAAAGCAGCACGGCCTTTTTTGCGATCGGGGCAAATTTGAGGCCCATCGGGAGGCGGAAAGCGAGCGGTGAAAGCCTGGGGGTCGCTATCCTTCCTGTTCTAACTGCCGGATCCTCAAACTGACCATCAGCACGGAGATTCCCACATACAAGGTTACCAGAACGTAGAAGCTTACCAGAAAGATTGCAAACCAGAGCGGGTATCGATCCAGCTTGGCTAAGAAGATAATCATATAAGCAGGGAAAAACAAGGTCAGTTTTACCAGCAGCCGCTTATATTTTTGGACCTTGGATTGGTTGTCGGTGAAGATCTGGTCTTTCTCTCCGTCCTCAAATTGTTTGCGGAAATACTGCCAGCCGTTCCAGGAAAGGACATACTCCCAGCCAGCATTCTCAAAAAGATCCAGGTAATCAGCCATGTTTTGTGCGCTTTCCTGGCGGAAATCCAGCTGGTAGATATAATCCGTTTTTTCTCCGGGTGTAAACCTGAAGGCCAACCCGCCAAAGCCAATTGATCNNGTATCCATCGTTTTTCCTTTTGTTTCTGCCTACGAAAGTTGTTTAATAACTTTTTGTCCATTGTCCGCCATGATGGAGAATTTATTGATCTGATCCACCAGCACCTGTTTGCCTTTTGTGGTCAGGCCGTAGCTCTTTCTGCGGCTGCCCTGGCTGACGACCTCGATCAACCCATCTTTCTCAAGCTTCGAGAAAGCCCCGTACAGCGTGCCCGGACCGATGGTGACCGTCCCGTGGCTGATCTCCTCCACTTTTTTCATCACGACGTACCCATGGAGAGGTTCGACCAGCGAAAGCAGAATATAGAAGGTGGTTTCGGTCATCAGGTCTGGTTTTGAGATGATTGGTCTGGCCATGCGTCAAATTTCCTTTATGTCGAATTATGATATATCGTACAACGATATATTAGCATGCGATATATCGAATGTCAATAAAAATTTATTAAGGGAAAGTTAAGAAACTGAAGACGGCCAGGGTTTCTGCCGGGATGTGCCTAATTAGAATTCGTCCCAATGGCTCATCATCGGGTGAAGATTGGGGAAAAGAATCTCCACCAGGTCCTCTGCCTGGCCGGAAAACGTGATCCCCTCCTGCTGGGCGATTTCGCCGGGCTCATCGGAACCGATCAGCAGCCGGGCCAGGGCCCAGCCAGCTTGTACCTGGTGTTTGCCGGTAGGGGCACTGCTCACCTGGATGCGGGCCCTGTCAATGAAGAGGGTGGCGCTTTGTTCCCCCGCATCCAGGTGCAGGCTGCCTTGCCATTCAACCAGGGGCGATGCCGCCAGCCGCGCTTGCAGTTGGGGCAGTAATTTCTGCAGGCAGGAGAGCAGGTTGACCAGCCGTACCTGCCAGCCGGTGTGGTAGAAATAGCGGTCGTCGACCGTGCATGCGCCGCGCCGGATNNTGGCCCTGGGAAAAGAGATCGTGCAGCACGGCCAGTCCTTGTTCAGGGTCTCCAGCAGCCTCCAGGCATTGCAGGGTGGTCTTGTCTTCGCTGGGTACGGCGCGTACATAACCAGCCAGCTGCTGCCTGTCATCAAACCATCCAAAAACCTTCATATCTTCTTCATCCAGCATGGGGTAAGTGGGGCGCACACAGCTGCCGCTGACGCTGGCATAGGCCTGGTTGTAAAGAGCATTGACCGACTCCATGTCGGCCGGACCCAAGGCCCGGAACCCCTGCTTGAGTTCAAAAGTTGGGATCGGTTCAGGTGGTGTGGCAGAGGGATTGAGCCTGGTTGTCACGTAGTTCCAGGCGCGCCGGTAGCCGAACTTGTGGTAATGGCGGCCGCGCAAGACCGTCAGGTCATAGCCGTGGTTGAACATGGCCTCAAAGGAGGAGGCTGCAGCGCTGGCCATGATGCCCTGCTGGCGGTATGGCTCCAGCGTCACCACGGCTCCAATTCCTGCCGTGCGCAGCCGCGCAGACCCGACTCGCATCGGGTAACCCCACACGCCCCAATGGTGGATCAATTGATCGCCATCCCAGGCCAGCCGGCTGGTTTCAAAATCGTAGTGCGAGCCGCCCACATATTTTTTGCGAATCTCTTCATGGTATTCGCCCCCGGCAAAGGCGTCGGAGATGATCTGGGTGATGGGCATGAGGTCTGCTTGCCGATCAGCGGGGGTGATGGTATAAGCTTGTGTTTTTTTGGACATCCCTGATTTCCCTCCGTGGTTCGTGTTCAGGTTTTTTGGGATTTAGGCAGCTTGTTCCTGAGGTCCTGGCNNGGCGAAAATGAATATGTAAAAAAAGGCCGGCTGGCTGGCCGAAAACCAGGGGTGCATTTAAATGAGAAAGGCCGGGCCCAGGCCGAGGCATTGGCAGCCGCGCTGGCTGGCCTGCCGATCAAGGCGGTGTACAGCAGCCCGTTGGACCGTACCATGCAAACCGCTGCACCGCTGGCGGAAAAGCTTAAGCTTGAGGTCCTGCCGCGTGAGGGTCTGCTGGAGGTGGATTATGGCACCTGGCAGGACAAAACCCTCAAGCAGCTTTCCCGCAGAACGCTGTGGAAAACTGTGCAGTCTGCCCCATCGCATGCTCGTTTCCCGGAGGGTGAATCCTTCGCACAGGCTCAGCTGAGGATTGCCGAAGAAATCACAGCCTTGTGCGAACAACATGCACCGAAAGATTTGATCGCCTGTGTTGGCCACAGCGATATGATCAAACTGGCAGTGGCTTATTTTCTCGGCCTGCCGCTGGATCTGTTTCAAAGGCTGGTCGTTCAGCCAGCGTCTGTCAGTACGCTCCATATTGCGCCTAACCACGGCGCCTGGCTGATTAATTTAAACCACATCCCGTATCGATTACCGGAAGACAAACCTTCACACTAATTGGTCAATGGTATACTAAGACCAATCAATTAAGGAATCGAGATGATCCGATGGATGATTTTGAAAACAAAGAAATTGAGTTAAAACCGGTCACGCATATTACCGCCGATGCCATTGGGCCGCCTGGAAAGCGCGTCTTTTACCTGCAGGCCAGCAAAGGCAACCAGGTGGTCACCCTGATCATTGAAAAATTCCAGCTCCAGACGCTGACCATTGGCATTGACCAGTTCTTGAGCGAAATTATGCAGCGGATGCCGCTGATGCGCGAGGTTTCGGGAGATTATAAAGAAGATCAGATGCGCATCTTGCCGCCGGTAGAGCCGCTCTTTCGGGTTTCAGAGTTTGGGCTATCGTTTGATGGTGAAAATGATCTGGTGGGTGTGATCGCTCGAGAATTTCCCTCCCCGCCCGAGGGATCGGAAGAAGAGCCCCAAGGTATGGTGGTCAGGTTTTGGTGCACGCGCAAACAGGTGCGCGCACTGGTGAATTGGGGGATGGAAATTGCCAGCCGGGGACGGCCGCTGTGTGAGCAATGCGGCGAGCCGATGGATCCTGAAGGTCATTTTTGCGCCCGCAAGAATGGACATAAAGCCTAGCTGGTTGCCAAGGCATGTTTGACCCATGGTACTGAGTTCCGATCCTGCCTTTCTGATTGAACTATTGAAGCATGGTGACATGCAGGTCACCGGTCAGTTCATGTGGGGGTCCAATTATACTTTTCTCTGTGATATCCGCTATCAGGGGCAGGTCCACCAGGGCGTATATAAGCCTGTTCGGGGCGAAAGGCCGCTCTGGGATTTTCCCAATGAGACCCTGGCCGGACGCGAAGTGGCGGCATACCTGCTGAGTGAAGGCGGCGGCTGGCATATGGTGCCGCCCACAGTTTTCCGGCAGCAAGCCCCCTCCGGGCCTGGCTCTTTGCAAAGTTATGTTGAACATGATCCAGAGTATCATTACTTCCAGTTTTCTCAAAACGATAAAGCCAGTGTGCGTCCGGTAGTTCTGTTTGACGTGGTGGCCAATAATACCGACCGCAAAGCCGGCCATATCCTCGTGGATCCCCAGGGGCAGTTGTGGCTGATCGACCATGGGGTGTGCTTCCATGTGGAACCCAAACTGCGCACCGTGATCTGGGACTTTGCCGGCCAGCCCCTGACAGACCAGGAGATCGCCCAATTGGAAAATCTCAACGCCAAGCTGGGCCCTGATGGTGACCTGTACCAGCAGCTCTGTGACTATCTCAGCCGCAGGGAAATCCAGGCCATTAGCGGCCGGATCGAGGAAACCTTGCAAGCCGGTATTTTTCCATTCCCGCGGCAGGACCGTTATTCCATGCCCTGGCCGCCAGTGTAAGAAAATATTCCCCGCAAATAAAAAGGAATTCAGATGAAAAATTACAAATTGGCACTACTTGGGTTTGGGAATGTTGGCCAGGCCTTTGCCCAGCTTTTGGTGCGCAAAGAAGAGGAACTGCGCCGGCGCTACCAGATCGGCTTTACCTTCACCGCAATCGCCACTGGCCGTCGCGGCAGGGCGATCGACCATACCGGGCTGGATATTCAGGCCGCCCTGGACCTTGTCGCAAGCGGCAGGTCGCTGGATCAACTTTCTGCCCAACCGGCCCCGGAAGATAACCTGGACTTCATCCGGGCCAGCGGGGCACATGTCTTGTTCGAAAATACGCCGGTCAGCTATGCAGACGGGCAGCCTGCCCTGGAGCACATTCGAACAGCACTCAACCTCGGGATGCACGCCGTTACAGCCAATAAAGGGCCGGTGGTGCATGGCTACCATTCGCTAACCGCTCTGGCCGCCGAGAAAGGAGTGCGGTTTCTATTTGAATCAACGGTCATGGACGGTGCGCCGGTTTTCGGGGTCTACCGGGAAGCCCTGCCGGCGGCCAATATCTCGCGCATTGAAGGTGTTTTGAATTCAACTACCAACTTGATCCTCACCCAGATGGAAGGCGGCCAATCCTTTGAACAGGCAGTGGCCTATGCACAATCTATCGGGGTGGCTGAAACTGACCCCAGCGGGGATGTGGACGGTTGGGACGCTGCCGTAAAGATCTCGGCCTTGATCACAGTTTTGATGAATGTGCCCTTCACGCCAGATAAGGTGGCGCGCACCGGTATCCGGGAGATCAGCAGCCAGAAAATTGCCCAGGCCAAGGCGGAAGGAAAACGCTGGAAGCTGCTATGTGCCGCCTGGCGGGAGGGCGATCAGGTGCGGGCAAAAGTAAGCCCCGCTTTGGTTGGACCGGATGTGCCGGCCTACTCGGTGGAGGGCACCACCTCGATCGTCAGCCTGGAGAGCGACGTGCTCGGTAAGTTGTCTCTGATCGAATCCGATCCCGGCCCGCATACCACCGCTTACGGCTTGCTGGCCGACTTTCTGAATGCGGTCAAGTAACTTTGGGCTTAACCTCCTGCGGCTGGCATATTGATCTAAACTAAAGATCCCCAAACATGTTTGGGGATCTTTCTAATTAACCTCGGGGAGCGCCAGGGCAAAGTTGGGATGAGGCTGGGGAATCAGTTGAAGACAATTGTGCAGCCGTATGCTGGCCGCTCGGCTGGAATGGGGTTTTCTCCCGCCAGGATGGCCTCCACCGCCTCCCAAAGGTAGTTGCAGGTGGGTTCCGGATTGCGGAAGCTGGCATCGTCAAATGCGCCCTGGTAGCGCAGGTGTCCCTGCGGGTCGATCACGTAAACCTGGGGGGTGATCTGAGCGCCGAAGAGGCGGGCAACCTGCTGGTTTGGATCCACTAGGATGGGGGAGATCGCACGGTTTTGAGCAGACTGCTGGATCAGATCTTTGCTCTCATTGGCATTGGGGGCAATGGTCAGCACAATTACCTCGCTGCCCCATTCATCAGCCATATTTTTTAAGGTTTCATCTGCCCGGGCAGACCACGGGCATTCCGCAGACCAAAAGTTGAGTACGACAGTTTTTCCTCGCAAGCTTTCCAGGCTGTAAGGCTTTTCATTCAGGCTGTAAAGGGTGAAGTTTGGGGCTTTGGTGCCCGTCTTGATAGTGGATCCCATGCTGGTGAGTTGTACCTCCGAAAATTTTTGCTTGGCCTTGTTTCGAGCTCAACGCGAGCTTTCATTCTGTTGAGAAGTTACCCGCTAGAATAAGGTTCAGGCAACTTCAATAACATACCAATTTTACTATCAACAGTCCCGGTTCCTCAAGCTTAAACCTGGCTGGATTGGTCCGGTGAAAACAGCTCAAATGTCATGCCATACCATGATTCTGGCCAGCACAAGATGAGAGGTTCGACCTGCTGATAAGATTTCTGAGCCCATGAGGAGATCAAATCTTTCTTTTGCTGAAAATTTTCGGGTGGTAGGACCTCTTGGATTTCGATGCAGTACTTGCTTTTGCCTACCCGGTGAGAATAGAAAAGGAATATTTTTGCCCCAGTCTGAACTGCCAATCTGGTATGGGCATTGGTTAGCAGGGCATCACGCTCGAAAAAATCAAATTTCTCGCAGGATTTCACCGGTAGATCTATTGCGATTGCGACAATCCCTCCAGAGGTAAGCCTGGCAACAGCATTCCGCAAAGAGGAAAAGGAGAGCGGCGTAACAGAAACCCGGTTGATTTTCCGCAACCAGTGCATTAATTTCTCACCTTTTTCTGGATTTGGTTTGCCAATGATCTGAATACTTGGCAAGTATTCATTCATAGCTCGCATACCTATATCGTATCCATAGGTATGAAGACCTGCAAAGATTACACCTTGACCTTTACCCAGGGCAGAATATATTTGCCGGATTACCGTGCGATCGAGATCGATACAAAGCTTAAATTTTTCTGACCCCGCAAGGCATATCTTAAAAAATTCCAGGTAATTGTAGAGAAGATTCTGGTAGACACCTTCTAAAATTAAGGCATTTTGAGGGTCATCTTTTGGCAGGTTTGTAATCAGAGAAAGGTTCTTTTTAGCCCTGAGAACAGCATTGGATTTTTGGCCTGTCACCATCTTGCGGGCGAACTGTTCGATGAATTTATCTAACGTAAAATATTGGGTAAGCAGGCTCCAAAAATTTGCTAGTTTTGCAGAGGTTTGGTTCATCATTTTTTCCTCCTTGACCGATCTCAAATTAATACATGCAGCCTATAACCTATATTCTTTAATTGGCTGCGGAATCTAGACCAAGCTACCAAATAGCCCAAACTGTTAATCCTGTGCCATAAAGTTCCAGTGCAAAACGTGCACCAGTAAGATTGTCTGCGGAGTTGGTGGAGAGTGCAAATGGCGAAACTTAATCAGGGAATCCATCCGGGACTGAAACCGCCGATCACCAGGCGCAGGGCCTTGCCGCTGCGCTCAAAGAGCCAGATTTCCGGTGGCTCTGTCAGCAGGGTGACATCAAAGCGGGTGGCAGCCAGTTTTGTGCCATCCGGATGCCAGACGATTCCCATATACATGAAGGAAGGCGAGTCCGTCAGCGGCCGCAGTTGGCTGGCTGACGAGCCAGCTCCGGGGAACGCCATCAGCCAGACCTGGCGTCCAGGCGTCCAGCGCTCATCGTCCAGGTAGCGGCGGGTGAAGGCCAGGGTTGAACCATCTGGCGAAAAGGCCGGTGAGAAATCTTCCGCCAGCGGCTCTTCAGTCAGAGTGCTGATAGTATCACCATCCACCTGGTAGACCATCAGCTGGCTGCTGAGCACCCGCACCGGCTCCAGTTCCGATTCGTTCACCTCCTGATTGGCTTCTTCGCCCGTTGGGCCGCGCAGAATATCTGTTTCGGAAGTAAAGGCATCCGGCGCGATCAGCGCAGTTCCGCCAGGTGCCCAGGCCGCGGTTTCACCGCTCTGGTTCGGTAAGGAGATCTGCTCGCCCGAAGCCGGGTTGAAGACCTTGTAGGCCAGCTCTTGCGAGTCGTAATACGCCAGCCTTCCGGTTGGCGACCAGAGCGGCTGCCAGGAAGGATGGCCTTTGCGACTGACCTGCTGCGCTTCGGCTGGCTCATCCAGCGCCAATAGCCAGACCTCGGCGTCATTCCTCAGGTAAGCCAGGGTCCTGCCATCCGGAGAAATCACCGGGGAGGAGCAAATTGCCCGTTGGCAGGTCAGCAAGCGGGTAGGGGTGTATTCGGCGTTTTCAACAGCTTCGAAACGGTCTGAGGCAAATAAATCGCTGCCGCCCTGGTTGTTCTCTGCGAAGTAATAGAAGCTGCGCCCGTCTGGTGCGAAGGCATACGCCAGCACCCGGCTGGTTTGGGTCAGCTGGATAGTCTCTCCGGTGTCGACATCCAGGGAGAAAAGCTGGCTGCTGCCCTCCGAAGGCCAGAGGTACGCCATCAGGATGGGGGCCACCTCAAACGACCAGGATACTTCCTGGCGGGTGGGCAGCCCGAGGCTGGAACTTGCACCAGCCTGCAAAATCACCTGGACCTGCGTCCCGGCTGGCCATTCCTCTTCCGGGGTGAAGGTGAGGGTTTTATCTTCCCAGGTGAACTCCCCGGCAATCTCGGGTGAGATGGTCAGCAGTTCCTGGATGGATTCGGGGCGCATCTGGCGCGTGAAGGTGATCCAGAGAGGGGATGTGCGCGGCAGGCCGCCCTGGATGGTTTGCGGGCCGAACCCATCCACCTTGGGCAGCATCACGACCAGCAAAGTCCCCACCAACAAGACCAGGACAGCCGCGGCCACCAGGAACAACGTCCTGCGACTAGTATTCATACTTTTATTATAAAGTAGGAAGAAACCACTGCCTACAGGTATTTTGTCTCAAACCACCCAGTCCGGTCTCCAGGTGCCGCGGTTGGCCAGATTTGATGCCGCGTCTGCTGAGAGGTGCGGGGCAGGTTTCTGGGTGAAAGGCTTGACCTGATGGTAAAATCAACTCAATATGAAACGTTGGCAATTTTGGTTTGGCGTTGCAATCAGCGCTTTTTTCTTGTACTGGGTGCTGAAGGATATCGAATACACCACCCTGTGGCAGAAAACCCTCGAGGCAAATTATTGGCTGATACTGCCTGGGGTCGGCGCGTATTTCATTGGCCTCTGGGTGCGCGCCTGGCGCTGGCATTATCTGCTGCGCCCGGTCAAGCAGATCCCCACCCGGGCTATGTTCCCTATCGTGGCGATGGGCTATGCGGGTAACAATATCTTCCCGGCGCGGGCTGGAGAGATCTTGCGCGCAGTGGTGCTGAAGAACAAGCAAGATGTCCCGATCTCTGCCTCCCTGGCTACGATCATTGTCGAGCGGGTATATGACGGGGTGGTCATGCTGGCTTTTATTTTTGTCAATCTGGCCGAACTCTCTCGCCTGACCGAGGATATCACCTTATTCCGCAGCTTTACCATCCAGGATGTGGCCGTGTGGGGCAGNNGTTCCGGAAAGGTTGCGTGAGAAAACCCTGCAGATCGCGGTACGCTTTCTAGGCGGGTTGGCTTCGCTGCGATCGCCGGTGGAAGCCTTGATGGTTTTCCTCACTTCGGTGGTGATCTGGCTGCTGGAAACGGTGAAGTATTGGTTTGTGATGCATGCGTTTCGTTTTGCGGTTAGTTTTTTTGCCCTGATGCTGATGAACGGGGTGGTCAATCTGGCGACGACCATCCCCTCGGCACCCGGCTACCTGGGCACCTTTGACCTGCCTGGCATCAAGGTGTTGCAGGCCTACGGCATTAGCGCTGAGACCGCGGCCAGCTATACCTTTGTGCTGCATTTTGCGCTATGGTTCCCAGTCACCTTGCTGGGGCTGTACTACATGTGGCGTGAAGGCATTAAGTGGGGCAAGGTAACTGCCATGCAGCAAGACTTTAAACAAGATTCAACCACGGAGTGACGGGAATGAAGATCGCGATCATCGGGGCCGGATTTGCCGGCCTGTCCGCAGCCTACGACCTTGCCAAAAATGGCCATCAGGTGACCATCTTTGAAGCCTCCGGTTATGTGGGGGGCCTGGCCGCCGGTTTTAAAGAGCCGCACTGGGATTGGTCGGTCGAACATTTCTACCACCACTGGTTCCAGAGCGATGCGCATATGCTGGGCCTGATTCAGGAGCTGGGCCTGAGCCATAAAGTTATATTCCCGCGGCCCTACACGGTGCTTTT